>NZ_SJPO01000006.1:300000-463608 GCF_007859935.1 Posidoniimonas polymericola
AAACAAACTAGCAAGTAGTCACCGCACTTCACTCACACCAAGTCTCCCGATGGCCAGCCAGCTCTCTCTCTCTGACTTTCAACAACTGATCCGGGACATGTACCTTGAGAAGGACCGCCAGCGTGGCGTCGACGCCACCTTCATGTGGCTGATGGAAGAGGTAGGCGAGCTGGCCTCCGCGCTCCGGGAGGGAACCCCCGAAGAGCTGCGGGGCGAATTCGCCGACGTGCTCGCCTGGCTGACCACCATCGCCAACGTCGCGGACATCGACCTCACCCAGGCCGTCCGCGAGAAGTACGGCGACGGCTGCCCCGGTTGCGGCGCGTTGGTCTGCTGCTGCGAAGGCGAAAAACCGTAGCCGACGCAGAACTAGGCGCCCTGTGGTGCGTAGGTCACAATAAGGGATTACCCGCACGCACCGCACGCTTATGCTCTCCCGGCTTCTCCAGAAACTACCGCCGCTGCTGATACTGATCGCCGCTGCGCACGCGGCCGCAGGAGAGCCGGCAAGCCTGGCAAAGGTCGAGGTCGGCTTCGCTGGCCGGTACAAGCTCGGCAGCTGGACGCCGGTCGTCGTCACGGTCGCCGGAGAAGCCGGCGATCTGCGTCTGGAGATCACGGCCCCCGACGGCGACGGCGCCCCGGCCACCGTGTCCACCCTGGGCCCCCCTGACGCGTCGGGGCGCATCCACTCGCTGACACGGGTCGGCCGTCGCGACGCAGTCATCCGCTGCCGGCTGTTCGATGGCGACCGGCTCGCTGACCAGTGGCGGAGCGGCCGCGACCTGGACGCCCCGGTCCGTGGACTCCCGGTCGCCGAACCCCTGATTGTCGAAGCCGGGCGAGATACCCCCCTCGCCGAACTCCCCACCAATCCGCTCGCCTACGAGGGGGTCGACGCACTAGTCGTTTCCGGGGTCTCGCCAGAAGAGATCGCGAGACTGACCAACCAGCAAGCAACCGCAATTGAGCAGTGGGTCGCCAGCGGCGGGAAGATTCTGTTGGGCGGCGGCGAGCACGCCGCCGACTTGGTTGGCGCCGACGGACCACTCCGCACACTCGCCCCGGGCGAGCACCGCGAGACCGTGCGGGTGAGCAACACCGGCGTGATCGAAGACTACGCCGGTTCCGAAGAGCCGATCGACGCCCCCTTCGGCGGCCTGACGGCAGCCCGGCTGGACAACGTCCGCGGGGTTGTCGAGCTGCACGCCGGCGGCCGGGCGGTCGAGATGCCGCTGGTCGTGCGGACCGTGCACGGGTTCGGCTCGGTCACCTACGCCGCGTTCGACCTGTACGACCCGGCGTTCACCAACTGGCCCAGCCGCGAACGCCTCTGGTCCCTGCTGCTGCAGACCCGCAACGCCGACGATTCGGACGGCGGGTCGGGGGCGCTGGTCACCAGCGCCTACAGCGACCTCTCTGGCGCCCTCCAGACCAAGCTGGGGCAGCAGTTTGCAGGAGTCCAGTCGACCTCCATCCTGATGCTCGTCGCAGCGGCAGGGGTTTACCTCGCACTGCTCGGGCCCGGCGCGTACTACCTTGGCAAGAACGTCACCGGTCGGATGACCACCGCCTGGGTCGCGTACCCGCTTATCGCGTTGGCCGTTGCCGGGGCCGCCCTCTGGTGGGGCGAGCAGTCCACCGGAGACACGGCCCGCCTCAACAAGCTAGAGGTCATCGACATCGACGCCGCCAGCGGCCGCGAACGGGCCACCGTCTGGGGGCAGCTGCTCAGCCCGCAGGCCAACCTCTACGACCTGAGCTGCGAGCCGCGCGATTCCGCTCAGCCGACCATCGGCTACCTCAGCTGGTGCGGGCTGCCGGGGCGCGGCCTCGGCGGCATGCAGACCTCCGCCGAGTCGCTGCTGGCGGGCGAAGTGAGCTACCACACCGACGCCGCCCTCGACGGCATGACCGGCGTGCCGATCAACCGCCGGGCGAGCAAGTCCCTCGCCGCCCGCTGGCTCATGGACGGCCGACCCTCGGTGGCGTTCGAGCTGGCGGCGACCGGCACCGGGCTGGTCGAGGGGGTGCTGACGAACGACTCGCAGCTCGAGCTGAAGGACGTCAAGCTCATCGCTGGCAATTGGGCCTGGCGGCTGCCCGATCTCGCCCCCGGCGACATCGCGAGCATCGACGCCAGCGGCTCGCCGGCGCGCCTCCGCACGCTGCTGCTGAACGACTTCGGCGACGCCAATCAGACCGACCGCCGGCTCTCCGCGAACCGACTGACGGCGCCGTCGATCGCCTACCTGCTGATGTTCTACGACGCCCTCGGCGGACTCGACACGTCGCCGCTGCCCGACTTCCGGCAGTCGCGGGTCGACCTGAGCCACGCGCTCGCCGCCGGCAGGCCGATCCTCGTGGCGCGCTCCGAGCAACCCCGGTGCGACCTGCGGCAAGACGTCCTGGACCTCGATGCGCCGAGCGACGCCGGCGGGACGTACTACCGATTTATTGGCCCGCCCATCACCGAGCCCCAACCCTGACTACCATGTCCGACAGCGCCCCCAGCCCCGATCCTTCTGCCGGCGAGCCGATGATCGAGACCCGCGGCCTCACCAAGAAGTACGGCGAGTTGTTCGCGATCCGCGAGATCAACATCAACCTCTGCCGCGGGGACGTGTTCGGCTTCATCGGCCCCAACGGCGCCGGCAAGACCACCACGATGCGGATCCTGGCGACCCTGCTTACCCCGACTTGGGGCGAGGCCTACGTCGGCGGCCACTCGATCTACACCAAGCCAAAAGAAATCCGCCGCACCATCGGCTACATGCCCGACTTCTTCGGCGTGTACGACGACATGAAAGTCATCGAGTACCTCGAGTTCTTCGCCGCCGCCTACCGCATCGACGGCGACGCCCGCCGCAAGAAGTGCGACGAGGTGCTTGGCCTGGTCGACCTCGAGTTCAAACGCGAGGCGCTCGCCACCAGCCTGTCACGCGGCATGACCCAACGACTGGGTCTGGCTCGGGTGCTGCTGCACGACCCCGAGGTGCTGCTGCTGGACGAGCCGGCGAGCGGCCTCGACCCCCGCGCACGCATCGAGATGCGCAATCTGCTGAAGCGGCTACGCGGACTCGGCAAGACGATCATGGTCTCTAGCCACATCCTGCCGGAGCTGGCCGACATCTGCAACAAGGTCGGCATCATCGAGCGCGGCGAGCTGGTCTACAACGACACCGTCGAGAGCCTGCTCAGCCTGCTCCGCAAGCAGCTTGTCATCCGCGTACGCGTCGCCGAGAGCCAAGACCAGGCGGCCGAGTCACTCCGCATGCTGCCGGTCGTCGACAAAGTCGAAACCGTCGGCGACGAGCTGCACGCAACCCTGCAGGAGGGCTCGCGCGACCCGAGCGACCTGTCCGCCAAGCTGGTCGGCGAAGGCTACCGCGTGCAGCTCCTCGCGGAGAAGGAGATCGACCTGGAAACCGCGTTCATGACCCTCACCAAGGGCATCACGGCGTAGCCGGGATCGCGGCCTCCTGCGGCAGCGCACCGTTGTGCTCTCGCTAGTGAATGCTAGTCGCGTTTCAGGTCCCGTTCTCCTGCGATCACCTCGACCAGCTCGCCTTCGCTGGTCGTAGACACCTTCACCGGCCCGAGGAGCCCGGACGGCTTCAGTGGCGAGTCCGCGGTGAACGGGTAATGTTGGTCTTTGCGTAGGTCCGCTTAACGCCGGGCTGCGAATCGCCGACCAGGCGGTTGGGCCAAAGGTTTGCGACCTCGACTTCCAACGTGTTGTCGCCGGCGTGCAGAGCGTCTTTCGTGGCCAGTCGGTAGGGCGTCCTCCACGCTACGCCTATCTTCGCCCCCCCTTGGGTGCACGGGGCAGTGTTCCGCGTGAGCAGGCCGCATTCATGAGCGGCCGCTCAGATTTGCTGCTGTTGCTATCGGACAGATCGGCTGTCGCGGCCACTTGGGATCAGCTGGCGCCGGACGGCTTATCAATCGTAGCGAGTGAGCAGCGGGACAAGTTGATCGCCCCGCCGCCACTGGAGACGGATGCGGCTTTCGCCAGCATTGGCCAAGCTTCCGATTCTAAGTTTGGATTCGCGGGCGGGCCGGCAGATACGAATTAGAACCGCAAGGCACGGTCCGTTGCCCTAGGCATCATGGCATTTCCAAACCGCCAAGGACTACCGCAGCTGCTGGTTCCCCGGGGTTGCGGAGGCGAGTGGCACGGCGACAACTGGCCTAGTCGCAGCGGCGCCTCGCTGCCTACGATCTGCCAGCTCCTGCGTCCGAATCGAAAACTACGGATCGCCCCCGGTGGCCAACCCTCGAAATGCCATGGAGGGGTTGGGTCTGCTACAATCCGCTGCAGTGCCGTCGTCCTGAAGCCGCCCTCACGATCGACCGGAGTCCTGCCGATGTCGTCTCTCAGATCGCTGTTCGCTCTCTTGTCCCTTTCGCTCGTCTGCTCGCCAACGCGCGCCGACAACTGGCCGCACTGGCGGGGCGAAGGGGGCAACGGGGTTTCAACAACCGCCAAGCCGCCTACCGAGTGGTCAGAGACTAAGAATGTGAAGTGGAAGGTGGCGATTCCTGGTCGCGGCTCTGGGTCGCCAATCGTCTGGGAAGACCAGGTGTTTGTCGTGACCGGCGTCCCTGCCGAAGGCGGCGCACGCGGCGCCCTCGACTTTGTCGTGCTCTGCTTTAATCGCCAATCTGGCGACCTCCTTTGGAAGCAGACCGCCACGACCGGCACGCCGCACGAGGGAACTCACAGCACTAATAATTACGCCTCGGCGTCGCCGACCACCGATGGCCAGCACGTTTACGCCCACTTCGGTTCTCAGGGGCTGTACTGCTTCACACTCGACGGCCAACCCGTCTGGAGCCGTGTTTTTGGCGAGATGAGGACCCGCAATGAGTTCGGCGAGGGGAGCTCGCCCACCATCGCCGGCGACAAGATCCTCGTGCCGTGGGATCACGAGGGCCCGTCGTTCCTCTACGCATTGGACAAGAAGACCGGCGAAGTCATCTGGCGGGTCGAGCGGGACGAGCCCACCAACTGGTCTACGCCGCTGGTCGTCGAGCACGACGGCGGCGAGCAGGTCGTCATGAATGGTCAGAACTACGCCCGCTCCTACGACCTAAAAACCGGCGACGAGCTCTGGCGGTGCGATGGCCAGACGCAGCGACCGGCGGCATCGGCGGTGGCGATGGGTGACACGGTGTTCGTGACCAGCGGCTTTCGGGGATCATTCCTCGGCGCTTTCGAACTCGACGGCCGCGGTGACATCGAGGGCACCCCCGATGTGCTCTGGACAAAGAGCCGCGACACGCCCGACATTGCCTCGCCGCTGCTCTCCAACGGTCGGCTGTACTACTTCAAAGCAAAGACCGGTATTCTGACCTGCCTGGACGCGGCGACTGGGGAGCCGCACTACGCGTCTGAGCGTACCAAGCTGCGGACGACCTACGCCTCGCCAGTGGCCGCCAACGGCTACGTTTACCTGTCAGATCGCGACGGCACGACGCTCGTGATCAAGGACGCCGACGAGTACCAGGAGGTCGCTACCAACAACATCGGTGAAACCATCGACGCGACACCGGCCCCGGTCGACAATCAGCTCTTCATCCGCGGTGAGCGTCATTTATTCTGCATTGCGGATGAGTGAGCCAAGATGAGTGAGCCAAGTTGCCAACCGGGCAGCTCGGATCCAAAGCTAAACGACGCGCCTGCGTTGCGGCATCTGCGGGGGAGCTCTCGATTGCTTTCAGCCGTTGGCGAACGAGCGTCAAGGCGGCACGCGGCGGCCCTGTGTTTGCTACCGGTAGACCAGGACTATGCGCCTCCGCAGGCTTCGGCGTCTTCCGGACCACGTTGCCGATGCGCCGACACTTCTGCCGGATAACGCAGGCCGAGGCTACGCACCTAAGGTCGTCGGGCCCTACTTCGTCGCTGCCTTATCACCGGGGAGAATTCGTCCCATTCATGGCAGGCGGTTTACTCCACTTGCAATTCGTCGGAGGAAAAAGACGAATAGACGAGTAGCGCTTGCCTAGCGCGAGCTACTGCTACATTTAGCCGTCGTTCACCGTCGCTTCGATTGATGGCCCGGAAATCGACCGGGAACTTTCCCGCAGCGGCTCTCTCGAACGACACTGAATAGTTCATTACTTCCCGCTTACCGCTCTTGACCTTCTCTAGGTTTTTCACGGCGGTCGGTTCAATCTGCTCGTTGGAGAACAACCACTCGAGATTCGGTTCGTCTCGCAGTGCCTAGTGGAATAAGTCGCAAATCAGGGACTGCAGTTGCTGATTAATGTCGCCATACCGTAGGTCAACCGATCTTCGTCGGACTTGTCCGGATTGGACGATGCCGACTTGTCGCATTTCATCGGGTGATTGGATTGCCTGCTCGCTAGGAGCCGCAAGCTTAGGGGCTCAATCGCCGCGCGGAACTCAAGCTGTCTCAATTTGCGCTGAGGCAACACCGCTCGATGGGGCGAGGGAATGCTTTCCATGCTCCGATGCGCGCTCGCGATCCATTCGGCGGAAGTAGATCGCGGCCGCCGCGACTGCCAGTAGGCTGCAGACGCTGATGACGGCGGCGGTAAGCGTCATGGCCCGCAGGAAGTCGACGTCGACCGTGGCAAAGTTCCTCAGCAGCAGCACGGCGACGTAGCCGAGGTAGCCAATCGCGTCCGCGAGGTACATGAGGTAGCCGATGTTGGCCTTGTCGCGGAACAGGGCGATCATCCGTTCGAATAGCGTCGTGTGGAACGCGACATACGGCACGTAGGCGCCGATCCCCATCACGACCATGTAGCTAAACCCGTTGATGGCCCCGGCAAGGTACAGGATGGTGGTAGCGGCGATCAGCAGCACGCCAAAAGTGATGGTGTGCAGCGCCGTAAAGAACGCGGCACGGTTAGACTTTATGAGAAACGCGACGCCGTTCACGGCGATCACTGCGGCCATGACAAGAGTTTCGGAGATGGCGAAGACGCTAGGGGTCTCCGTGTAGCCAAGCCCGGCCCAGATCTCTACCGCGAAGTCGTCTCGGAGGCTGCGGAGAATGGTGAGCAGGGTGTAGATCGTGATCAGCGCCGCCAGCCCAAAACCGTACTTCCGCAGGATGCCACGCCGCTCCTGGGCGTTGATTGGGGCCCGCTCGGAGCGCGCCGCCACGTCCAGCTCACCGGGGGGCGGAACGTGCGCCAACATCCAGACGCACGCCAGCAGCGGCGGCCAGAAGACCAGGCCAGTCGCGAACGGCATCCAGTACTCGCCGATCGACGTGTTGAGCACAATCGCCTGCCCGACCGACTTCACGTACCCCGACGACATGATGAAGCTGGCGCACAGGCCGGCCGAAAGCAACTCGGTCATCCTGCGCCCCTCGAGAAACGAGAGGACCAGCCCAAACACCATGCCGAGCGGCAGCCCGTTCAGGAACAACAGGGCAAAGTTGTACGGGCGGGGCGTCAGGGCGAACAGCAGCAGCGCCGCGTGGGCCGCAGCGATCAACGCCACGATGCCAACGGCCCGGCGGGTCGCCGGCAGTTCGGCGATCACTCTGATGCCAACAAACTTCGAGATTGTGTAGCCGATTACCTGGCTGATCACGAGCACGGTCTTGTAGTCGACGCCGAAGAGCGCCTCGTCGGCAAACGTGCCGGCGGTGAACGGCTTGCGGAACGCGTACATGCAGAAGTAGGCGCCGAACGCAGCAACAATGCAGTACGCCGAGAACAGCGGCGCCGGCGCGGTCGATAGCCAGCGGGTCACGCGGGGGAACATTGTCGTCTGCCAATCGTCTCTGGAGGTGCAGTCCGTTGGGTGAGTTGCGCAGGGCTTGGTTGTCCGCACATCAGTCAGCGAATATGATCCGGTGGTAGTACACGCGGTCCCTTACCGAGCCCCAGCTGACAACCAAAGCATCGATGCCCATCGCCGACAGCGACGCCCCGACAACCTGGTCCAAATGGATCGGCACAAAAGACCTGACGCTGGTGCGGGGCGTCGGGCAGGCGGTGCACGGCGGGCTTCATGAACTCCCCGCCGCGCTGACGGCTTGCGGAGCGACCCGCGTGCTTGCAGTCGTTGACGAGGGCGCCGTGCGGGCGGCCGGCGTCGCACGCGAGTTCGAGGACGTCCTCGATCGCTACCCGCATGAGCTCTTCACCCAATTCGGGCCGAATCCAACAGTGCAGCACGCAGCCGCCGCCACGGCCGCCGCGAAACACGTGCGGGCGGACTGCGTCGTTGCGGTTGGCGGGGGCTCGTGCCTGGATGTCGCCAAGCTTGCCGCGGTTGGGGTTCGGCAGAGCGGCGGGCTCGACCTGGCTGCGATCCCACCGTCGTCCGACGGGTGCGATGGAGCGCCGCTGATTGCCGCGCCGACGACCTCGGGCTCTGGCAGCGAGGCGACGCACTTCGCCGTGGCCTACGCCAACGCCAAGAAGAAGTCGTTCGCCCACCCGACGCTGCGGCCACGGCACGTGCTGCTCGACCGCCGGTTCGCCCTGGCGATGCCGCCCGGCTTGGCCGCCGCAGCGGGGCTCGACGCCCTGGCGCAGTCGCTCGAATCGCGCTGGGCGGTCGGGGCGGACGAGCGTTCGATCGAGTACTCGGCCGCGGCCGCCGGCCTGATCGCCGGCTCGTTGGTCGAGAGTGTCACCGCGGGGACCGAGTCCGCGCGTCTGCGGATGATGATCGGCGCGTTCCTCGCAGGACAGGCGATCAACCGCAGCAAGACCACCGCGGCGCACGCGATGTCGTACCAGCTTACTTCCCGCTACAAGATACCGCACGGCCACGCCGTTGCCCTGCTGCTCGGTTGGGTCGGAGCCGCCAATGCAGTCGCGTCCGCGGGCGACTGCAACCACCCCGGCGGAGACGAGCACGTGCGGCGGTCGGTCCGCGCTGCGGGAGCCTGGCTGGGGGTCGCCCCCGCCGGTCTTCCTGGACGAGTCGCCTCGCTGCTCGAGCAGCTTGGGCTCGCCACGAACCTGCGGGACGCGGGCGTTAATCCCGACGACCTGGCCTCGCTGGCCGCGGGGGTCGACCCGACCCGGCTGGGCAACAACCCCCGTCGGTTCACGAGTGATCAGCTGCATGCCATCTATCGCCAGGCCTGGGATGGGAACGTCAGAGACAGGACCGCCGCGGTCGACGATTAGTCTGCCGTCTTGGCCGTGGGCTTCTGGATCGTCAGCGTGTCAAACATGCGGTCGTCGATGTCGAACGATCGCATCTCGAGCGTGTCGCCGTTCACGTGCACCATCACGTAGTGGTGGCCGCGGCGGACCACGTTCTGGAAGAACGAGCGGGTGGGGGCCGGGGTCTCTAGCCCGCCGCCGGCGCCACCGGTAATCATGTAGACCGGCCCGGCGCCGGCCTCGACCGCCTTGCCGTCGCGGACAGGCCAGGTGCGCTCGTACGAGTGGATGTGGCCGTTCCAGACGATGTCGACGCCGTGGGCGTCGTAGAGTTGGGTGAGGGGTCGCACCCGCTCGGCGCCCCGGGTGCTCTGGTTGGTTTTCCAGAGGTCACCGTAGTCGTTCTCGTCCGACGAGTAGGGTGGATGGTGGTGGCAAACGATCTTCCACTTCGCTGTCGACTGGTCGAGCTGCCGGTCGAGCCACGCGTACTGCTCAGAGTCGGCGCCCACGTTGCGGTTGCTGTCGATCATGAAGAACTCGGCGCAGCCGTAGCGGAAGCTGTAGTAGTGCTCGGGATCCGGAAGGGACATATACTGGTAGTAGTTCTCGGCGTCCTGCTCGTGGTTTCCGAGCACCGGGAACAGCGGCACGCGGGAGATCAGCTCGTGCATGCTGGGGAAGAAGTGCTGTGTCCAGTGCGAGTCGTTCGTGCCGGTGTCGACCAGATCGCCGGCGTGCAGGAGGAAACTCGGCCGCTGCGCCCAAGCGTGCGAGGCGACGCGGGCCGCGACTACCGCGTTCCACTGGGTGTCGCCGAACACGGCGAACGCGAATGGGGTGTCGTCGTTGACCGCGGTGGCGAACGTAGAGACGTCGCTGAGCACCGTCTCGCCGGTATCGGATTGCGACTCAACCCGGTAGAAGTACTGGGTTTCAGGGTCCAGGCCGGAGAGCGTGACTTCTTGGATCTCGTTCAGGTTGTCGCTGCTCTCGCTCAGCTCGCAGTCCGCGGTCGGGCCGTAGTGGACTACCGTCGTGCCGGGCGTGGTGGTCTGGCACATGACGGTCATCTCGTGCTTTGTGCCGTACTGCAGGTAGGGCCGCACGAGGAAATTGAACGCGTCGGCCCGGCCGGGCGGACGCGTCCGTTCGGGGCGGAGGGCAACCAGGTTCTTGCGATGGGAAAACTCGTGCTCGACCCAGGCGCCGGTGGCGGCCGAGTCGTAGACCGCAACCTCGCGTACAGAGCCTGCGTGCGGGTAGTTCTCGTTGTCGTCGCGGTAGCCGCCGATCGTGACTGCCGCGTGCTCGGGATAGAGGATGTCACCCGACTGTGCGTCCGATGAGCCGTCGAGCTCGCCGTTGACGTACAGCTCCATGGTCTCGCCGTCGTACACCGCCACGACGTGCGCCCAGCGGCCGCGCTCATGCCTCGCCGAGCCGCGTAGGTAGGTCATCTGACCGTCGCCGTCGTCGGCCCCGTCGGTGGCCAGGGCGAAATAGAAGTGCTCGCGGTCGTAACCCAACAGCCAGCCAGTCTCTGCCCCGCCGTTGTCCTGGAGCACGCCGAACAGACCTCCGAACTCCTGCGGCTTTTCGATCGACACCCAGGCCGACACCGTCATCGCCCGGCTAGGCAGCTTGTCTTTTACGGCGAGCAGGTCGTCGGCGACTACGACCATCGATCCGCGGCCGCTGAAGTGGAGCGACTCGCCCAGCCCGTCGGCGACAACCTCCGCGCCGCCCTCAATGCGGGCGTCGGGACCAATAACCGCCTTACAAGTGCGGCCGTTGACCGCGTCGTTGTTGAACACCCAACGGGCGAGTGGGTCGGGCCCCTTGTGCGCGCTGGCTGGGAGAGCAGCGAGCGAGGCGCCGACCGCCAGAGCACAGGCGAGCGTGGTCCTAAGCATACGAATTCCTCTTTCGTTGGCGGATTAATTGTGAGGCGGCCGTTGGCTCGCCAGCAGCGACGAAACCGCAAGCGACAAGACTGCCGCGCTCGGCTCCGGCGCCATGCCGGACAGACCCCGTAGGGTCGCCTGGCCGATGGCGGGGTTTAGCTTGTTGAGCAATGCCCAGTCGGACAGGTCCGTGACGCCATCAAAGTTCAGGTCGCCTCGACGGTAGCGGCTCTCGACGCCGCCTACGCCACGCACGAGCCAGTTGTCGAGAAACGCGGTGACGTCGTCCTCCGCGGCAAGGCCTGAGCCGTCGCCCGACAGCAGGCCGTCCTGATTGACGTCGCCGGCGACTCCGTTGGGGGCAGGCACTTCCAGCCCGCGAACGGCGCCGTCGAGCCCGGCGGCAAACGGGTCGACCCCCAGATGCCAGAGCGCGGTCGCCGCAACGTCGCGGAGCGTCCCCTGCTGCAGCGAGGTCCCCGGCGCTACGCTGGGGCCGCTGGCGAAGAACGGAACCTCCCAGTTGGGCTCGCCTTGGCTGGCGTAGTGGCCGAACGCGCCCGGAGCCGCGCCGTGGTCGGCGGTGACCAGAATCAGCCAGTCCTCGGCGCCAGAGAGAACGCCGGGGCGCGCGTTGACCGCGTCAACAACGGCGCCTACCAGCGAGTCCACGCTCTCGATGGCCAATAGGTGCTGCGGGCTCCCCCAGGAGTAGGCGTGCCCCGCGTGATCGACCTGATCGAAGTGCAGGAACAGGGCGTCCGGGTCGGTAAACCCGAGCAGGTCTGCCGCGTCGTCCGCGACGGCCTGGTCCTGTTGCTCGACCGTTCCGAGGTCGTAGCCAACCTCGATGTCTGTGTACTGATCGGGAGCGATATGGGTGTTGATCGGCGTCCAGTTGGCCAGGGAGACCGTCGTGAGCGAGCTGTCGTGCTGCTTGGCGTGCTGGAAGAAATGTGGGAATTGGTCGAAATTCTGGCCGGCGAAGCTGTTGTCGGATACACCGTGGTGCGCCGCCGATGCGCCGGTGAGGATAGTGGACCAGTTCACGCCGCTGGCGCCGTAGCCGTCCGGCGGCGACTCTACCAAAGCGCCCTCGTTGAGGAAGTCGTATCGCGCCACGCCGGCGGCCGCCAGGGCGTCGAGGGTTGGGGTGCTCGCCTGCGTCACGTACTGGCCGCCGGCCCCGTCGATCCCGATCACCAGAACGCGGTTGCTCGCCTGCCCACGACTCTGCCAGGCAAGCACTCCCGCAACCGTCATAACAATCGTCAAATAGCGAAACAAGAAGGCATTCTCCTCCGGCTCGCCGCCGGTGCGTGGCTAAAGCTAGTCGCTACCGACGGTCGGCGCCGCCGGTGCTCAGCACCTGACCGGCGCGGCTGCCAAGGTCGCTCCAGACTTCGGCCTCGATCGAGTCGTTGATCGTCTCGACGTGCCCGTCCACGAACACCATCTGCACCACGCCACCGGAATGCGAGCTGCCGAAGCTGAGCTGCAGCGCCTGGCATTCGGGCGAGGTCGCCGTGCGACAGAGCCGTTGGTTCTCCGCCGGTTCGCTCAGCAGGTTAATGCCGACGCCTGTCGAGCCGAGGAATTCAGACGGGTCGCTGAAGTCGTTCTCGCTGCCGCTGATGGTGGTGTCGATATCGTCGCTGCCGCCGTACCAGTGGTCCTTGCGGTCGCCTTCGCGGGCCTCTTTCTCGTGACCGAGTGTCTCGTTGGTCTCAAAGTCAGAGACCGCCTCGCCAATCATCGCGGTCTTGGACGTGCCGTCGGTTATCTTGCGGAGCGCAATCGAGCCGCTCTTGCGGTCCTGTTGGTGGTGCACTCCGACCAGCACCCCGTCGGCGCCCTTGTAAAGCGGCGGGGCGTCGGGCGAACGGCGGCCGCGTATCCAGTAGGTCGGGTACTGAGATCGGATCAGGCCGGACGCGACGCCAATGTACGAGCCGGGCACCCGCTGGTTCACTACCCAGCTTACCGCCGACAGGTCGTACATGTGTTCCGGCAGACCCATCGACGGACAACGGTAGACCGGCAGCACCGTTTCGCACAGCACGATGTTCTGGTAGGTCTTCCCCAGGTCAGCGACGTTGTCGTAGGCGCCCGGGTGAGCCCATTGATAGTTGCCGTTCTTATCCTCGCCAATTTCGAGGTACTCGAACATCGACCCCTCTTCGAGGTAGGGGAGGATGAAGGCGCTCCACGCGCTGCCTTCGCCAAGATAGGTTCCCGGCGGCAGCGTGCCGTAGGTGGTTTCGTAGTTCAGGCAGGCCAGCCCCATCTGCTTCAGGCTGTTTGAGCACTGCGACCGTCGGGCCGCCTCGCGAGCGGCCTGCACCGCCGGCAGCAGGAGCGCGATGAGCACACCGATGATGGCGATGACCACCAGCAGTTCGACCAGGGTGAAACCGACCCGCTTAGCACGGGGGAATGCTGCCGTTTCCTTGTGGCATAAATGCTGCATTGGGTTTGCTCCGTTGATTGCAGCGCCCGCTCTGGGCAGAGATGGGTGAGGACGCCCCCCCGGGTGAGGCCGGGGGGCGTTCCGTGGCATTTTCAGGCGTTCGCGCCGGGGGCGTGAGCACTCACTGCGCATCCTTCTTGATCCGACCGCGGCAGCGAGATCCGCAGCAGCCCGCAATCGCTAGCACCAGCAAGCTGGAGTTCGGCTCCGGCACGGCGCCGGTGATCAGGCGCATCGCCGCCACGCCGGCCGCCGGGTTCGCGTTGTTCAGAACCGCCCAGTCGTTAAGGTCCACCAGGCCGTCGTAGTTGAAGTCGCCGAGGGCGCGTGTCTCGAGGTCGCCGATGCGGCGGCTGGTGACGAAACCGTCGAACGGGTCGACCGAGGAGATCGTTTTCTCCGCGAGCCAGTTGCTGGCAAACAGGTTCGCGTCGGCCAGCGTTACCAGGTTGTCGCCATTGAGATCGCCGTCGACCGCCGGGGCGAACGCCTGGGCGTACTGGTTGTCGCGGGGCAAGTACCACTCGCCCCAGTCGTTCAGCACGTTGTCGCCGCCGCCCCCGATGTTGTCGTTGTCGTTCAGTCCCATGACGAACATCTCGAGGTCGTCGACGACGCCGTGGTAGTAGCGGTCGTCGTCCGGGGTGCTGCTGTTGAGGTTCCGGTCGAGGCTGTCGGCGTCGGTGCGGGCGCCGATGTAGAGCGGGCTCTGGTCGACCGCGGCGATGTTGGTGAAGTTGTCGCCCTCGCCGATGTTGACCACCGTCTCGATAGCGTAGGCGCCAAAACCGACCGCCTCGGCGACGCCGTTGACATAGAGGATCGAGCCGTTGCCGGGCCCGCGGGGGCGGACAACCGCGAGGTGGTACCACTGGTTGTCTACGGGCGAGATATCGGTCTCGTAGTCGGCTGGCGTGATCATCGGCTCGCCGGTAATCAGCTCGTCGTCTTCGGTCCCCTCGACGCCGTCCAGCCCCGGATCAATCGTGATCTCGATGTCGAACTCGCTCGCGTACCGCATCGCGAACTTTCCGTCGGAGTTGATCAGCACGCCGTGCTGCTGCGTGTCCATCACGATGTGCTGCTCGCCCGCCGCAACATCCGTCGGCTTGGTCCACAGCTGGAAGCCGCGGTCGCTGACTCGGAAGTAGTTCAGCGTGCCGGGGCCGTACTCCAAGCTGGTGAGAGTCGCCACCGAGGACGGCGACTGCTCGGGATTATTCAGCGCTTCGCTGAAGCCGGTGCGGAGGTACTGTCGCTCGAAGGTCTGCTGGTTCAGGGCGATGCCGATCCCGCCCTGGCCATCCGGCCGGTCGGTCGTGTCGACGTACTTCGGGTAGAAATTGAAGCGGCCCTTGGCGACGAGGTCGATCAGCTGGTTCGCGCCCGTCTGACCCGCGTTGTCGTAGGTTACCACGTTGCCGTTCGAGTCTGTGTTGCTCATCACCTGGCCGACGGTTGCCCCCGGGTCGACGTCGCCGAAGCCGTAGTCGCGGTCAACAAACGGGGCGGGCCCGTCGGCCTGGGCGAACGCGTGGTCGGCGCCGCCTCCTACCGCGGCCGCCACTAGCACAACCACGGCGATCGAGGGTCGTCGCCGGACCGCCAGCGCGAGCACGCCGAGCAGTCCCAGCACGGCCGCCGCTGGCTCGGGAGCCTGACCCGCCGATGCCGCCGACGAGACAGTCGCGCCGTAGTTGGCCTTCCAGAGGGCGTAGTCGGCGTTGTCGACAACGCCGGCGCTACCGCCGGCCTCGTTGCCGTTGCCCGCTAGGTCGTTGGCGGTGCCTACACTAGCCCGCCAGACGGTGTAGTCCGCGGCGTCGACGACGCCATTGCCGTTGAAGTCACCCGGCAGCGCCACCGAGAAGTAACTCACCACAACCGGGGAGAACGCCACGTCCGAGGACTGGTCAAGCACCTGGCCGAACTGGTCCTCCTGGATGAACGCGTAGGTCAGCAGCAGGTCCTCAATGCCGCCTGGGGTAGCGAACAGGCGACCAATTTCTAGGGACTCGCCCGGCGCGATCGTCGTTTGGCCGTCGAAGAAGGCCTCGAAGACAATGCCCCCGTTGGCGACGACCGTCTCCCAGGCCTCGCCGGCGCCCGGGCCCGACTGGTCGACGCCGCGGGCGTCGAGGTTTGTGGAAGCCCACTCGGTCGGGCTGAGGTCGCCGCTCTCACTGCTGACCGAGTAGCCGGTCAGCACCACGGGCTCGTCGCTGACGGAAACCAGCGTCGCCATGCCGGTCGTGGTGTTGACCTGCAATTCAAGCGTCGCGGGGGGGGGCGGCGGGATAAAGCGGGTGATGGTTTCGACGTGCCGCTCACGGAACGGGGTGACCGGCGGGTTGTAGTTGTCGGTATTGATCACCCATCCCGCAGGGCCGTCCTGCGAGTAGACCGGTCCCTCGGCGGGCGGGTTGTTCTCGTCGATTGGGTCGCCGAGAACAACGCTCTCGAAATCCTCCGTGAAGAGCGATCCGGTGTTGCCGCTCACGCTGATGTTGTCGATCGCCCACCACCAGTCATTGGTGGCGTTGAACATGTTGAAGCCGAGCTGCATCGTGGAAGCGCCACCGGAGTCCGGGAGGGTGATGGTGACCATCTCGTTGGGGGCGTCGTCCTTGAAGTTCGCGCTGAGCGGGTCGGAGCTCCACTGGAAGACTTCGGTCGCAACGCCGTCGTAGAAGACGTCCAGGCTCGCGCCCTGCGTGTCCTCGTCCCGCCAGCTAGACGCAAACGAGAGGGTCAGCGAGTTCGCGCCGACCCCGCTGATATTGATCGCCGGGCTGCGTAGCTGGGTGTTCAGGGTCGTGGCGCCACCGGGGCCGCCGATGTCGTCCCACTCGTCCGGGTCGGCGATCGCCACAACGCCCGAGCCGAGGGTGAACTGCGAACGCTGCTGGTCGCCGGCGACGTCGGACCACCATTCGCGGTCGGCAAACGCCCACTCCTCCCACTCCGTCACGCCGACGCCGTCGCTGAGCCTTTGGGCCTGGGCCTGTTGGGCGGGCACGGCGAGCAAGATCAACGCCAGTGCGGCGATCAAACCGGGAGCGACCCGCGGCTTCCGCCGCAGCAGCAGACCGACGCCCGCGACCGCGAGGACCGCGGCGGTGGCCGGCTCGGGCACGGCGGCGGAACTCAGCATGGCCGAGAAGGCGCCGGCTCCGACAGCGGCGTCAAACGCCCTGCGGAAGGTGGCGAAGTCGGCGGCGTTGAGACGGCCGTCGTCGTTGAGGTCGCCCTTCAGGTAGGCCTGGGCGGTCGGGAGGTCAGAGAGGTTGGCGGTGTCGGTGATCGCGATGAACTCCGACCAGTCGCCAATATCGACCGCGCCGTCAAAGTTGAGATCCAGGAATTCGAACGACGCCCCACCGTTGCCGACAAACTCGACGACGCCTTCGATCTGATCGTCGCTCCCGTCTATCAGGTAGTGGAACGCGACATCGCCGCTTTCCTCGAAGTACCGCAGCCAGACGTCCGATCCGAAATCGATCGTCTCTCCGGCGGCGAGCGTGGCGGCGCTGAGGTGGACTTCCGAGAGGTCGTTGATCTGTCCACCCACCTGGGTTGCTTGGACCCAGCTGGAGTCGGTGGCGGAGAGGAAGCTAGCCGCTCCTTCGTCGAAGGCCCCTTCCTCCGAGGTGATTGAGTACCCCCGCAGTTGAACCGCCGCGCCGGTGTTGTTGGTGATGGTCACTTCGCCGGTGTCGCGGTCGAGCACCGCGCGGAGGACGCCATCTGCCCCGGTGGCGTCCCCGGTGTAGGCCCGCACGTTGTCGACCGCCCACCACCAGTCATTATTACCCTGCAGACGGAACTCGAACTGCACGTTGCTCGCCCCGGCGGGGATCGAATGGAGTGTGTAGGTCAGGCTCTCGTCGAAGGCCTCGTTCTTGAAGTTCGGATCGGCCACATCCGAGGTCCAGGTGTCAAGCACCTCGACCGCGCCGTTGTTGTAGCGGGCGGTGACGGTGGCGGTCTGCTGGTCCTCGTCGAACCATGAGGAGCTGAACGCCAGCCGCACGGGCTCGGTGACGCCGCTAATCGAGACCGTCGGGGTGATCAAGGTCGAGTCAAAAACCCCGTCCAACGGGTCCAAGTCGCTTTCGCTACTGCCGCTGGGATTGCCAAAGTCGTCCCACTCGTCGGGGTCGGCGACCGCGATGGTGCCCACGCCGCTGACGAAGTTTGAGCGACCCTGATCGCCGGCGGTCTCGATCCACCATTGCTTGTCGACGAACCGCCAGCCCTCGAATTCGAGGACGCCGCTCTCGGTGTTCCCGACGGAGGTCGTCAGGTTTAGTTCGGTCCAGCCGGTCGGCCCGTTCGCGCCTACCTGCTGCCAGGCCTCGCGGCTGCGGAGCTCCGACTCGAAGGTCACGGTCGGCTGAAGGGTCACGCCCTCGAAGTCCTCGTACAGGAGGTCGACCGCTGGCGCGTAGCCGCAGGCAGAGAAAGTGACCGCCAAGGAGGCCGCCCGTACAGATCGAGCGAGCCGTCGCAACAAGATGGACGTGTGGTTCATGGTGAGAGCTTCGAAAGGACCGTGAGGTTCAAGGGCGTTATGGGGGGCGGCGTTCTTCGTGAACACGATGCCTTTGGTTGGCCTAGAGCACATGGCGGCGACACTCAGAAAGTCCCCGCCGCCGCGACGACGCGCGGCGGCGGGGCAGCAATCAGGCTAGCGCTTGCGGCGCGAGACAAGGCCCAAACCGTTGATGGCGGCGAGCACGAGCAGACCTGCCGACGGCTCGGGGATGGCGCCCGAACGAACCTGCAGGTTGTCCACGGCCCACCACCAGTCGTCACTGCCGGCGTAGGAGAACTCGAACTCGACCGACAAGACGCCCGTCGTGTCGATCACGAACATCAGGTTCTCGTTCACAGCGGACGGTTTGTAGTCGGCCGCGGCGCTATCGCTGCTCCAGCTGAACAGCTCCTGCGCTACGCCGTCCAAGTAGGCGACCAGGCTGGCGGCCTGGCTGTCTTCCGGACGCCAGCTCGAGTCGAAATCGAACGTGATGGTGTCTTCCGACGATACGTCGATCGCAGGCGAACGCATAAATGTAGTGAGCTCGTCTACGCCGTCGGCGTCGGGGTTGCCGATGTCGTCCCACTCGTCGCCGTCGGCCACTGCGACGGCGCCGCTGGCGTTGTCGAACTGATTGCGGCTAGAGCCGCCCACCTCGGCCCAAAAATCCTTATCGGTGATGCTCCACTGCTCCCACTCGAGGACACCGAAGGCGTCGTCGCCGCCGCCGGCGCCGGGAGTCCCGGCGTTGCCGGTGCTCCAGCCCGCCGGGAAATCGTGGGTGTAGGCGTTCGGCACCGATTGGGTTGGGTAGTCAACGCCGAGGATGTTCGTCACCCCGGTAGAGGGCGTCGTGACGTTGGCTCCGGCGGCCAGACGCTCGTTGACGCTGTCGCCGAGCGTGACCCCCTCGAAATCTTCGAAGAACACCCGACCCTGGCCACCGCCGAGGTCGTTCACCTCAATATTGTCGACGGCCCACCACCAGTCGTTGCCGCCGTTGGCCAATTTGAAGGTCAGCGTAGCGCTAGTGGCGTCGCCGGGGGCGACGAACGCCGGCCCCGAGCCGTCTCCCGGGAAATTCTCATCCGCGGCGTCATCTTTGAAGTCCCCATCAGCGCTGTCCGAATTCCACTTCAGGAAGCTCTCTGAAAAGCCGGTGTTGTAGGTAACGATCACCTCGACGGCCTGGTTGTTGAGGTCGACGTAGGTGTCGCCCAGGGCGGAGTCGTCGAATGCCTCGTCGCGCCAGCTCGAGTCGAAGCCGACGCCATGCGGCAGGCCGCCGGAAACCGGGAACGACGGGGTGGTCATCGCGGTGCTGTAGTAGCCGCCGTTGACCGGGTCGTTCTGGCTGCCGAGGTCGAAGTACTCGTCCGGGTCGGCGATCGCCACGGTGCCGGAGGCGCCGCTGGTCGTGCCGAACTGCGAGCGGTCCTGGTCGCCGGCGGCGGCAGACCAGAATTCCTTGCTGGCGAAACCCCATCCATCCCACTCGTCGACACCGTAGTCGGCCAAGCCGGTGCCCGGGACGCCCGGGGTTACCGTGGCCGCGCCGTCGTAGGTGCTCACTGTGTTGTCAACAGTCCAGCCCGCAGGGCCGGTGGCGCTCCAGACGCCGGCAATCGGCGAGGTGCCGGGCTCAGTCGCGACATTTTCCGAGATCGCCGCACCAACGCGCTCGTTGGTGCTGTCCTGCAGGGTCACGCCCTCAAAGTCTTCGGACCAGAGAACCGTACCGTACTGGGCGTGCGCTGCCCCTCCCAACAAAACCGCGCACATCGCGCCACTCGCTAGTCTCCTGAGCATGACTCTCTCCCTGGGGTGCGTAACATCGGAACCGATCGGGGCCCAGCCAGCATCGCGAGCGACTGATGACCTCCCCTGCGTCAACGGCCAGGATGATGAGGTTTAAATGTGAAGATCTCTCGTTGGAAATCGAGCAAATCGTGTTAATCACAGATTTTGATGCGTGTCACCGCGCCGGAATTGACCAACAGCGCACGCCGACCAGCCAAATTGCCTTTTTGGCGGCGGCGGGAAACCACGGCGACGCTCCTCCCAATTCACCGGCCGGCAGATCGCAGGCGAGCAACGCCTCGTAGCGCCGCGGCACACAATGTCAAATCGTTTGCGCAGGATCACCACGACCGAGTCAAAGATCGCGTCTACGATCGCAGTGCCCGAAAACGCGACGCCAATTCAGCGAGGAGTAACCGTGCCCAAAGAAGAAAACGTAAGGGAAGTCTTGAGCTTGTTTGCCGAGCACGGTGAATCACAGTACGGTGGGGAGGCCGTCTCGCAGTTGGAACACGGTATTCAGGCCGCGACTTGGGCCGAACGGGAAGGCGCCTCGGCAGAGCTAATCACCGCCGCTTTGTTGCACGACGTAGGACACTTGCTGCACAATCTCCCCGACGACGCGCCCGACAACGGCGTCGACGACCTTCACGAAGTGCTGGGCGCTGAGTGGTTGGGGAATCGCTTTCCCGAAAGCGTTCTCGAGCCGGTTCGGATGCACGTCGACGCGAAGCGATACCTCTGCGCCGCCGACCCGAATTACCGGGCTGGTCTGAGCGAGCCCTCCGAGATCAGCCTGCAATTGCAGGGGGGACCGATGAACCGGGTCGAATGCGAGGCTTTTCGTTCGAATCCACACTTTGAGGACGCCGTACGACTCCGCCGCTGGGACGACCTTGCCAAGGACCCGGATATGCAAACGCCGAACCTTGACCACTTCATGCAGTACGTCCAGCAGGCGTGCGTCAGACAAGCAAGCACCCCGACCAACTAAGACTATTCATGGCCGAGAAAATCGCGGTAATAGGCGGGGGAATTGTCGGTATTGCAAATGCATGGCAGTTTGCGAAGACTGGTGCGAGTGTAACGCTGTTCGAACGAAATCCAGTCGCCTGCGGAGCGTCCGTGCGCAATTTCGGCATGGTTTGGCCAATCGGTCAACCGAAGGGGCCGCTGCACGCGACCGCCCTGCGGAGTCGTGAGCTCTGGGACGAGGCGCTCGTCGGCGCCCGCGCGTGGAGCAACCCGTGCGGTTCGATCCATGTCGCGACGCGGGACGACGAGTTCGAGGTGCTGGCGGAGTTTGCTCAGAAGTCGTCGCAACTCGGTTACGAGTGCGAGCTGCTCACCCCCGAAAAGGCAGCCGCGGCCAGCCCCGCACTCCGCGCCCAGGACCTCGTCGGGGCCCTCTGGAGCCCAACCGAGATGTGCGTCGACCCCAGGCAGGTGATCCGCCAGGCCCCCGGCTGGCTGCGAGACCGCTACTGCGTCGAACTGCAGTACGGGGTCACCGTTCGCGAGGTGCTGCCCACTGGGCTGGTGGATGATCGCGGACGGGTTTGGGAATTCGATCAGGTCATCGTAGCAAGCGGGGTCGATCTGAAGTCGCTGTTTCCTGAGGTCCACGCCAACGCGGGGCTCGGGGCCTGCAAGCTCCAAATGATGCGGACCGTGCCGCAGCCAGAGGGCTGGCGGATCGGACCGATGCTGGCCAGCGGACTTACGCTCCGGCACTACTTGGCCTTCGGGATCTGCGACTCCTTAGAGTCGCTAAAACGACGCGTCGCGGAAGAGACGCCAGAACTCGACGCCTACGGAATCCACGTCATGGCGTCGCAGAACGGCGACGGCAACGTCGTGCTGGGTGACTCGCACGAGCACAACCAAGAAATCGAGCCGTTCGACAAATCGGCCATTGATGATCTAATGATGCGCGAGCTGCGGCGGTTCCTCCACCTGCCCGACTGGTCGGTAGAGCAGCGCTGGCACGGCGTCTACTCAACCCTGCCGGGAGAGGTGCAGTTCGTCTACCGCCCCTACGAGAGAGTGACGATTGTCGTCGCAACCGGCGGCGCCGGCATGACGATGTCGTTTGGGCTCGCGGAGCGGCTCGCCAGCGGAGATCGCACACTCTCAGGCGTCCCAGCACTCACCTAGAACCGAGCAGAACGATGGCATTCACCCCTCCCGACAGACTCGCCGCGGTCATATTCGACTGGGCCGGCGTCACCGTTGACTTCGGGAGCCGCGCGCCGGTCCTCGCTATGCTGGCCGCCTTCGAGGAACAGGGCGTGCCGGTGACTGAGCGGGAAGTGCGGGCCCACATGGGGAAGGCCAAACGCGAACACTTGTCGGCAATCCTGGAGCTTCCCCGCGTGCGTGACGCGTGGGAGGGGCGCCACGGCAAGCCCGCCGAAGCGGCCGACCTCGACCGCATCTACGAAGGCTTCCTGCACCTGCAGGAAGATTGCATCACGTCCCACTCCGATTTGATTGATGGCTGCCTCGAGACGGTGGCGGCGTGCCGCTCCGCCGGAATGCAGATCGGTTCGAGCACGGGGTACACACCCGCCCTGCTGCGACCGGTAGCGGAGCGGGCGGCCGCATTGGGATACCGTCCGGACGCGACCGTGTGCGCGGGAGATGTTTCGCCGGGGCGCCCCGAGCCCTGGCTGTGCTTTGAGAACGCCCGCCTGCTTGGCGTCTTTCCCATGTCGTCAGTTGTGAAGGTAGACGACACGCCGGCCGGCGTTACGGCGGGTCGCAACGCAGGCGCCTGGGTCGTTGGCGTCGTCGTCAGTGGCAACGAAGTTGGACTTAGCCTAGAACAGTGGCACGCGTTATCCGACGCGGATCAATTAGATCGCCGGTCGGCTGCGTCAGAGCGGCTGCAAACCGCCGGCGCGCACCTGCTGATCGACACGATTGCCGATCTGCCCGGCGTCATTACCGAAATCAATTCCAGACTAGGCCGAGGCGAGACGCCCTGATGACGCGCGCCACCGAACAGCGCAAACCCTCTAGGCCGACAAACCCTCTAGGCCGACACGGGCCTGGCCTCGGTAGTCTCTGCGAGTGCGGCGGTGAGCTCAACCAGCATCTGGTCGCACACGCCCTTGTCGTGGGCCAGCGACAGGTACAGTTTGGTGCCCATAGGGTTCAGGTAGATCCCCCGCTCGAACAGCCGCAGCATAAATCGCCGGGCAAACTGCTTGTCCCGGTGCTGGCTCGTCCTGAAGTCGACAGGGTGCGTCCCAGTAAAGGCAAACTGAGCCAGCGGGCCGTCCCCGAGGACCTGGGCTTCGACGCCGATTTCGTCCAGGGCCCGCCGCATTCCGGCACGCAGGTAGTCGCCCAGGCTGTGCAGCTGCTGGTACACGCCGTCGCGTTCCAGCACGTCGAGGGTCGCCAACGCGGCGGTCGCCGAGATTGGGTTGCCGCCCAGCGTCGACGCGGTCCAGACGTACGGGCCGTCGGCTCCCATGCGGTGCTCGGCGGCCAGGTTCATCACGTCCTCGACGCCGCCAAAGACGCCAATCGGGAACCCCCCGCCGAGCGCCTTGCCGTAGGCAACCAGATCGGGGACCACGCCGTAGTACTCTTGAGCGCCCGCGTAGGCAAGCCGGAAGCCGGTCACGACCTCGTCGAAGATCAGCTTGATCCCGCACCGCGAAGTGATATCTCTCAGCCCCTCCAGAAAGCCCGGAGCGGGCGGCAGGCACCGCTGCAGCGGTTCAACAATGACGCCGGCGAGGGTCTCGCGATGGTGCTCGATGATCGCGGCTGTAGTGTCTAGGTCGTTGAAAGGCGCAACCAGCACACCGTTCTCCTCGTGCGCGGTCAACCCGTCGCACGAGGGCGCAGCGGTCGGGAACGGGGTTGGCTTGTCAGGGAACAGGCTCGTGACGCCCACGTCGTGGGCCCCGTGGTAGGCCCCCTCGAAACGTAGAATTGCACGGCGCCCGGTAGCCGCCCGAGCCAGGCGCAGGCAGTACATGGTGGCCTCGGTGCCCGACGCACAAAACCGCACCTGGTCACACGCCGGTGAGAGGTCGATCAGGCGTTCGGCCAGCTCCAGCGAGGCGTCGGTGACGCTGGCAAAGTTGGCGCCCTGGCCGATCCGCGCGGCGACCGGCACGCAGATCCGCGGGTCGGCGTGCCCCACGAGGACCGAACCCCACCCCATCGAGAAGTCGAGCATCTCGGCGCCGTCGGCGGTCCAGAGCCGAGGGCCTTCTCCGCGGACAACAACCTTTGTTAAGACTTCGGGAAGATTGAACTCGCCGTTGCTCCCCGCCGGGAAGGCGGCCCAGGCGCGCTTGCTGATTGCGTCGACCACTAAATCTCCATTCGTTTGCAAGAGAAGCTTTCATCCTCGACGACCGGCATTAGAATACCGGCGCCACGACGCCTCGGCCACGCGTGTGGGCTCCACGTCAACTTGTTTGCGCAGTGTGTCGGTGGCGAGGGGGGCGGGCGTGTTTCATCCGCAACGCAACTCAGGAATGGCGACGTTGCATGAATCAGGCAAAGAGAATCGCGCTGCTCATCGACACCGCCACGAGTTGGGGGCAGGGGTTAATCGAGGGCATCGCGAGCTTTGCACGCGACCACGAACGCAACTGGCTGTTCTCCATCGAGCCGCGTGGCAAGTACGACCGCATGCTGCTGCCCCCCACCTGGCGAGGCAGCGGCGTCATCGCCCGGCTCACGCACGCAGACCTTGCAAATCAGCTGATCTCCCTCAAGATTCCCGCGGTCAACGTCTCGTGGTACTCGCTCGGCGCCAGCGTAATCCCCCGCTGCACTTGCGACGAACAGGCGGCTGGCAAGCTCGCCGCCGACTACCTGCTGGGGCAGGGGTACCGGCAGTTTGCCTACTGCGGCTCGACCCTAAGAACCAACTACCACGACCGCTTTGGCGAAGCCTTTCGAAGCGCCTTGGCCAACCGGGGACGCGAGTGCCGGAGCTTCCAGCCAGAGCCGGCCGAGTTCGCCCAACTCGACAGCGAGGCCCAGCTCAGACGACTGTCCGACTGGCTCGTCGAGCTGCCGCGCCCCCTGGCTGTACTCGCCTTCGACGACATCCAGGGGCGCCAGATCACCGAGGCCTGCGCGCAGGCGGGACTGCTGGTGCCGCAGGATATTGCGGTGCTGGGGGGCGAGCACGATCAGCTCAGCTCGCGTATCTCCTCGCCAGAACTCTCGGGCATCGACCAGGACCCCCTCGAGGTCGGCTACCACGCCGCGGAAATGCTCGACCAGCTGCTACGTGGAGAGCCTCTCAAGCAGTTCAACCAGATGCTCCCCCCGCGGCGGGTCGTGGCCCGACGGTCAACCGACAAGATTGCGTTGCCCGACGATATGCTGTCGATGGCGGTGCGCTACATACGCGAACACGCCGGCGAGAATTTTCAGATCGAGGACCTGCTTGCCGAGGTGCCGATCAGCCGCCGGGCAATGGAGCTCGGCTTCCGCAAGCACCTCGGGCGATCGCCCCGCGAAGAGATCCGACGCGCCCGTATCGAGCGCGCCGTGCAGCTGCTGTGCGACACCGATTGGCCCGTCACGCGGATCGCCAGCGCCTGCGGCTTCGATCGCCCCGAACTCCTCACCCGCGCGTTCCGCAGGGAACTCGACACCACGCCATCAAAGTTCCGCAAGCGCGGCGGACGCCCAGCGCATACTCAATCAGAATGTGACGCGTGACGGGATCGAGCATTCCGATCCTCGAGAAAGGGGACCAAGGTCTGAGCCCCCGACACTCGGACCAGGCCAACAGCAGAGTCTGGCAGCCATAGCGGCTAGGGCCTGAGGTGAGCCTTGATGGGCACGTACTGATCATGGTCACGGTCAAGAAAACGTTAGAACGCGACGCGAAGTTCTAGTGGTCAGATCATTGGCCGCATTACTACTGATCCCTGCGCCGCCAATGGACCGAGGCTGACCAACGGAAGGCCGGTTTCCGTGTGAGCAGGCTCAATACGGCGGGTTCATTCGCCGCGCAGTCATGAATAGTGAGGCTTGGCGATCGCCGATGAGCGGTAGCACGCTGGCCCAACGAGTTGCCCTGTAGGCATGACGGGACAATTCCCGCTGCGGCATAGTTCTGAAGGGCTCGCCACCGAGTAGAAAGAAAGAGCCGCCGGTGCACTTTCTCCACCTGAACGCGCAACCGCCGTGGCTGGCTTACTCCGCAACAGGTTCTAGGGGGTCGAGCCTTGCCGGGGGCGTCGTCACCGTTACTCCTCGTAGCATTGGGTTTGCCCAACGAAAAAACTCCGTCCCATCGGACGCGTCTGTAATCTCCGAAAACAGAGGCGGTCCGTTAGTCGCCCTCACGTGGCGCTTTGGTGGGGTTAACAACGTCATCTGGTGGCGGTCTGGCGGCGACGGCGGCGTCGGCCGCTCCCCGCCGGCAATCTTGGCGAAGTTTCTGCTGGACCGCACGCCCAAGAGGCGCTCGCGGAGATGGTCAGAGATCATCGACGAGAAGACAACGCTACTCCTACAGCTCGCCGACAGGCTCACGGCCGCCGCCGCGTGGTACGCACTGACTTTCGAAGCAATTTGCTAAGAACAAAGCCATGCAGGGGGTGGCCACCTTGACGATTACGGCATTGCCAACGGCATTTCCGCCTGGGGTCACTGGTTCGCGTTGCAACGGTCGATCCTTCAACTACGCCTATAGTAGTTGCACGCCCTCTCCCGTACCCAGTGGTCACCGATGCCCGCCAGCATCCCGAAATGCATATCGCCATCGGGTGGAACCGCAAGGTTTGTAGCCGGCGGCCTTGCCCTAATGGCATTGCTGGCGCAGGTGGGGTGCCGTTGTGCGAAGCCGGCCTGCGATCCCTGCTGGCCTACCCGGCAACTTGTCTGCCGCACCGGCTATGAGATCGAGCGGCTGCCCCCCTGTCAGGAGTCACTCACGGGGACGGTGTGACCGAAGCCGAGGCGGTCGAAACCGCTCTTGCGAACAATTCTGCCTTCCACGCAACGCTCGCGCAGCTCGGCATGGCCTGCGGCGACTCGATCCAGGCGGGATTGATCACCAATCCGACCGTGCTGATCTACTTTCCTACGAGCATCAAAGAAGGACAGTACACACTGTACGCGCCGATTGAATCGTACTTCTTGCGACCGGCGCGAGTAAAAGCCGCTAATCGTGAGTACCGCAGGGTCGGTCAGCAGCTGGTGCAGAACGGTTTGGACGTTGCACGTGACACGCGGCTCGCCTCCATCGATCTGGCGTTGGCCGATGCTCAGGCGCGGCTCGCTCACGAGGCAATCGAAATCCGCGAGCAGGTGCTCGAACTGACGAACCAGCGGCTCGCAGAGGGCGACATCAGCCAGCTCGAGTCGATTAGTGCTCAGGTTGACAAGCTGAACGCCGCGGCGACCGAAGGGGTACGTCAGCAAGACGTGGCGATCGCCGAGGCCAAGCTGGCCACGCTCATGGGGATACCGCTTGTTGAGGAGCCGCTGCTGCCTGCGGGATTGCCGCGCCCCGAATTGGGGGAACTGGACGAGCGGGCGCTTGTGGCACAAGCGCTCGCGTGCCGCCCCGACTACCACGCGGCCCGCTGGGCTGTCGCCGCTGCCTCGCAGCGTTCGAAGCTGTCGCGCTGGACTTGGCTCCGGCTGGACGGGCTGCTTGACGTGCGGTCCGCCCCCTCGCGAACCGGCGGCGGCGTCCGGTTCGATTTGCCGATCTTCAATCGCAATCAGGGCGGAATCGTGCGGGCGGACTGGGAACTGAACGCCGCCCTGCACTCACGTGATGCAATTCGCGATCAAGTAGTGCAAGATGTACGCACCGCGCGCGGCAGTATCATCAGGCCCGGGAGAACCTCGGTATTTTGGAACGGGAAGTTTCGCCCGCGATCGCCGAGGCGTTGTCGATCGCCAAGAAGGGGTTCGCCGACGGTGGTACGGACTACTTGCTCGTTCTGCAAACCTCGAGCCAGTACTTGGACATCAGGAGCCGCGTACTCGACCAGACCGCGGCGATAGGACGCGCGGTCGCCCAGCTGGAGCGGAGCGTGGGCCGCCGCCTTGGCGCCGGCCCGATTAATATTGAACAGATGCTAAAAGCGACGTCGCCGCCAGAAGAGGTCACTCCGCCGCTCATCAATCCCGCGATTTCCGAAGGCGAGAGTTCCGGACAGTCGAGGCGGGGGTACACCGGTTCCAGCTATCTGCTGGCAGCGCCCAGAAGTCTCCGCTTGGTACTCGAGAGGCTCCGCCACCAAACTCCCAAACGGATTCCATTGGTGAACTCCTCTGCGGCCCCATCTTGGCGACTCTTACCCAGGCGACTGCGGCGATTCGGTACGCGCACCCGGTCGCTTGCGGCGTTGCTGCTCGCCGTGGCTGCCACCGTCACGACGCCGGGTTGTCGCAAGAGCCAGGATGCCAAGCACGACGGGGACGCCAAGCCGGCGGTCGTTGAGAAGCTCCCCGTAGAAACCGAGCTAGCGACGGTCCGACTCACCGAGCAGGCGGCGCGACGCCTGGGGATCGCCACGACCCCGGTCGAACGCCGCGCCGTCTCGAAACGCCGAACGCTGGGCGGCGAGGCGATGGCGCCGCTGGGAAACTCGCTCGTCGTTTCCGCTCCCGTCCCGGGCGTCATCACCCAACATGCCGGCGCGGCAGTGCCACTCCCCGGCGCTCAGGTCGAGCGCAACCAAGTGGTTGCCAACCTTGTGCCACTACTGTCGCCAGAACGCGACTTCATGACTCCTGCCGAGCGCGTCCAATTGGTGGCGGCCAGGGCCAATGTCGTCGCCAGCCAGCAGACCGCCCTGGGCGACCGCCAGCGGAGCCAGGCCGAGGTAGACGGGGCTCAGATCGCTCTCGAACGCGCTGAAAACCTCTTTCGGGACGGGGCTGGCGCACGCAAGGCAGTCGACGACGCGACGGCGCAACTCAACATTGCCCAGTCGAACCTGCAGGCGGCTCAAACGCGGGAGCAGCAGCTGGCTCGGATGCTGGAACAGTTGAAGCGGGACGGCGACTCATCGGCGGCGAGCCCACTCGCACTAGCGGCGCCCATCAGCGGGGTTGTGCGGGCCGTAAACGTCCGCGTTGGCCAGGCGGTTTCGGTTGGAGCCCCGCTGTTTGAGATAGTCGATCTCGACACGATCTGGATTCGAGTGCCGGTCTTCGTCGACCTCCTAGGAACCATCGACAAGGAAAAACCGGCCTACCTGGCAATGCTCAGCGGCCAGCCGCTGCCCCGGACTGCATCGGCCGGTCCTATTGAGGCCCGGCCGATTGCCGCGCCCCCCAGCGCGGACCCGATGACCTCGTCCGCCGACTTGTACTACGAGCTCCGCAACCAGGGCGTTGGGCTGCGGCCTGGGCAGCGGGTCGGAATGGACCTGCCGCTCATCGGCAACTCGGAATCACTTGTCGCTCCGGCCGCCGCCATCATCTACGACATCTACGGCGGGACTTGGGTCTACGCCGCTACCGCGAACCTGGAGTACACCAGGCGGCGCGTAATTCTGGATTGGGTAGACGGCGCCAACGCGGTCCTTTCCTCCGGGCCCGAACCAGGAATGCCAGTCGTTACCAACGGCGCGGCGGAACTCTTTGGCTCTGAATTCGGCGCAGGAAAGTAGCGACGCGATGAGCTGGCTAATCGAAAACGCATTGCGTCTGCGACTTCTCGTGATTGCGCTGGCGATTGCGCTGGTCGTCGTGGGCGTCCGCACATCCGACGAGATCCCCCTGGACGTGTTCCCGGAATTCGCCCCGCCGCTGGTCGAGATTCAGACCGAGGCCCCCGGCATGGCGACCGAGGACATCGAAAGTCTGATCTCGGTTCCCATCGAGAACTCACTCAACGGCGTCCCGTACGTGCAGACCGTGCGGTCCAAGTCGGTGCTCGGCCTGTCGAGCGTCCGCCTGATCTTTGAGCCGGGGACCGACCTGCTCACCGCCCGCCAGCTGGTGCAGGAACGACTCGCGCTCGCGGCTCGACAGCTGCCGCTTGTGGCGCGACCACCGGTGATCTTGCCACCCCTCTCGTCGCTCAGCCGCTGCTTGAAGATCGGCATGTGGTCGGACACAAAATCGCAGATGGAGATGACCACGGTCACTCGCTGGACGATCCGGCCGAGATTGATGGCGGTGCCGGGCGTCGCGAATGTGGCGGTTTGGGGGGAGAAGGAGGCCGAGCTCCGAGTCACGGTCGACCCGGACCGGCTACGCGCCAACAACCTGACCCTCGACAGCGTTCTGCAGACCGTAAGAGACGCGACGGCCGTTGGGACCGGTGGGTTTGTGGACACCCCGAACCAACGCCTCGCCCTGCGGCATGTGCCCGCCGTCTACACCCCCGAGCAGCTGGGGGAGATTGTGGTGTCGTTCCGCGGGCCGTCTCAGCCCGCCGCAGGCGCCACGGCCAACGCCCCGTCCCCGCTGCGGATCCGCGACGTGGCCATCGTCGAGTACGACCACGCCCCGCCTATCGGCGACGCCATCATCAACAACCGCCCGGGGCTGCTGCTAATAATTGAGAAGCAGCCCTGGGCCAACACGCTCAACGTCACGCGGGGCGTCGAGGATGCGATGCGAGAATTACGGCCGGCATTCCCGGGCATCGAGTACGACACCACGATCTTCCGCCCGGCGACCTTCATCGAACGAGCCCTTACGAACCTAGGCCATTCGATGATCGCCGGCTGCGTGTTAGTCGTGGTCGTGCTGCTCTTATTCCTGTTCGACTGGCGGAGCGCCCTGATCAGCGCCACGGCGATCCCGCTGTCGCTACTGGCCGCCGTAATGGTTCTTTCTTGGCGCGGCGGAACGGTCAACACCATGGTGCTCGCCGGGTTGGTGATTGCGCTCGGCGAGGTGGTTGACGACGCGATAATCGACGTGGAGAACATCATCCGCCGACTCCGGCTGAACGCCAAGTCCGCCAGCCCCCAACCCGCGTTCCTCGTCGTGCTCGAGGCGTCCCTCGAGGTGCAGAGCGCTGTGGTCTACGCCACGATCATCGTCATCCTGGCGTTCCTGCCGGTCTTTTTCTTGACCGGGCTCGCGGGCTCATTCTTCCGCCCGCTCGCTTCCGCCTACATCCTCGCGATACTGGCCTCTTTGGTCGTGGCGTTAACCGTCACCCCAGCGATGTCGCTGTTCCTGCTGCCGCAATCGGCCCAGCACAGCTCGAAGGATGGTCCTCTGGTGGCAAAGCTCAAGCGGTGGTACCGGGGCGTGCTCGGCGGGCTACTTCGGCACTCCCGCCTCGCCCTTGGCGCCGCGCTGGTGTTCTTTGCTGCGGTCGCGGCAATGACGCCTTGGCTCGGCGAGGAACTGATGCCCAAGTTCCGAGAGACCGACTTCCTGATGCACTGGGTTGAAAAGCCCGGCATCGGCATCGACGCCATGGACCGCATCACCCTCAGGGCGTCACAGGAACTACTGGAGGTCCCCGGGGTCCGCAACTTTGGCTCCCACATCGGGCGCGCGACCGTCGCCGACGAGGTAGTGGGCCCAAACTTCACCGAGTTGTGGATCAGCATCGACGAGCAAGACTACGACCAGACGGTCGCACAGGTTCAATCGGTGGTCGACGGCTACCCTGGGCTCTACCGCGACCTGCTCACGTATCTGAGCGAACGCATCAAGGAGGTCCTGACCGGGACGAGCGCGTCGATCGTGGTGCGCGTCTACGGTCCCGATCTCGATCAACTCAGGGCGACTGCGGCCGACGTAGCAAGCCAAATCGCTGATATTGAGGGCGTGACGACGCTCAAGGTCGAGCCGCAGGTGCTTGTGCCACAGATCGCGGTCGAGATCCGCCCCCAGGCGGCGTCCCAATTCGGCATCACGCCGGGCGTTCTGATGCAGAGCGTCGCCACACTCGTGAACGGCACGCGGGTCGGCGAGATCTATCGCGACCAGGCGATCTACCCGGTCGTGGTGTGCGGCAAAGAGTCGTTGCGTTCCGACGTTGGAAGCCTCCGCGACCTGATGATCGACACCCCCAGCGGCGCCCAGGCGCCGTTAGACGCGTTGGCGTCCGTCACGGTAGTCCCGGCGCCCAACCAGGTGCTCCGCGAGAACGCGTCCCGGCGTCTCGACATCACCTGCAACGTGTCGGGGCGCGACCTCGCTTCGGTGGCGACTGAGATCGAGAATGCAGTAAACTCCGGCGTGAAGTTCCCAGAAGGCTATCACCCCGAATTCCTAGGCGAGTACCGCGAAGCGAAAGCGTCCCGGCAGCGGATGCTGTACCTGTGCCTGGGATCGATCGTAGCGATCACCCTGCTGCTCTACATCGATTTTGGCGACCTCCGGACCGTCGGTCTGATATTCACCGCGTTGCCCATGGCGCTGCTATGCGGTGTGCTGGGCGTCTTCGCGAGCGGCGGGATCGTGTCCCTTGGTTCGCTGGTCGGGTTTGTCACCGTGCTGGGGATCGCCGCCCGCAACGCCATCATGCTCATCAGCCACTACCGGCACTTGCAGGCCGAAGAAGGCGTCACCGACCGCAAGCAACTAATCCTCCAGGGCGCCGAGGAGCGACTCGCCCCGATCCTGATGACCGCCCTGACCACCGGCCTGGCCCTCACGCCGCTGGTTATCACTGGTGAGCTCCCCGGGCAGGAAATCGAGCACCCCATGGCGCTCGTCATCCTCTGCGGCCTTGCAGGAGCGACAATAGTCAACCTGTTCCTGCTGCCGGTCCTCTACGGGGTGTTTGCCGTCGTCAACGAAGAATCTCAGCCGACAGCGAGCTAACGCTACGGCGCCACCTAGCGCCACGCCAAGGCGCCCCTCTCGCATAACACCACGTCGATGGCGAGTCGAGGACGATGCCGCTGTTTCTTGAACTCCCGCCCGACCTAGAAGCGGTGCGTAATCAGCCTGAGCCGGACGCGTGGTACGTGATCCTCAGCTACCGGAGATCCAAACCCAACCTCCGGACGCAGATTCAGTGAATCCTTCGGAACGCTGAGCTCTCTTACAACCTGAGGGCGACTCGCCAGACAGAGCTGTCGGACGACTATCCCGCAAGTCTGACCGTGAGAAAGCCGCCGGCGACCGGCCTGCGGCCGAGAATGTGACGCAAAATCCGACGCAACAAGCGCACTCAGAGGGTGGAAACGCCTCGCAAGAAGAAAGCGAAGAAGGCAGTTTCCCCCGGGGATTGCCGGGGATTGCTTCAAACTGCGAGAGCGTGCAAGAACACGTAGTACCCCGTAGGGGAGTCGAACCCCTGTCTCCGCCGTGAGAGGGCGGTGTCCTGGGCCACTAGACGAACGGGGCATCTTGGACGCAGCGGGTAGCGAGGCGTAGGCCTCGCTGCCGCTAGCGGTGGTAAACCTGACACGAGCACCTGACATCAGGCAATCGGGTCGGGTTCACCAGATCTCGGACGGCAGGGCTAGTGATTCTGCCAGTGATCGCCGCCGCCGGTGGACGCCGCTCACCTCCCAAGAACGCGTCAGTATGCCGATCTGGCTGGGACTGCACAAGCCCTAACGGGGGTCGACTCCTGGTCGTGCGGCGGTCTCGCTGGGGGCCCGACGCTCTGCCGCGAGCTGCGGAGCCATCGGGCGAGCGATCACTCGTCATTTCTCGGCATCTCGTGGCGTCAAACGTCCTGCGACCCGCCAGAACGAGGCTACAATAGGGCGTCTGTGCCTGTGACGCCACCCGCCTGAGCAACCTGCTTTGATGCCCCCCTCACCGAACCCTCACCGCTTGATTTTATGGCTGTTGCTGGCGGCCGCTTTGCAGGCGACCGCAGGCTGTGTCGAACGGCCGGCGGCTAACGCCGAGAAGACTGCGGCGCCCGCGGCGGCGGGGTTGCCAACCCCAAGCGAGATTTCGGTCGCCGCGTTTGAGGCCGAGCTGTTTGCTTTTGTGAAGGACAGGCGGTATGTCGAACTCGACTGGAAACGGGACAAGCGGGTCCGCGATACGGGCCCGTACATCCGCGGCGTCTACTACGGCACCCACCCGGCAGTGCGGGTGTTCTACTCGCCAGAGGTGATTGCGTGGCTCGAGGGGGGACGCGAAGGCGCAATCCCGGACGGCGCCGTAATCATCAAGGAGCAGTACCCGCCTCCGGCGGCCAGGCACGCCGGCAAGAGTGAGGAAGAGCTACGCGACTCGCTCGAGTCGTGGACCATCATGGTGAAGGATTCGAAGGGGTCGCACGACGGGTGGTTCTGGAGCAACCCGGGCGCCGAGCAGGAGGTGGTCGACAACCATCAAGACTTCTCACACCCAATCTCTGGCTTCGGGCTGTACTGCGTCCGCTGCCACGCCTCGACTCAGTCGCCGGGCGTCGCGGCCGCTAGCCCCGAGAACGAGTTCACGTTCTCTTCGCTCCGCAACATCGCCGGCTACGACGGCGAGCCGATTGTGTTCCGCGTTGACGAGTCGTGGCGCAGGCCGACCGAGTCCGCCCCTTCCTCCGAGGGTGAGTCGGGCAAGCAGATGGCCGAGTCGACCTCCGGCTCTCACCCCAGCTGTACACGCTCGGGGGGGATGACGCCGTGCGTGCCGGGCGTGAACCCAGACTTTGTCGCGTTCTACGACGGCTACCAGTCTATCGACCGGGCCGAGGTCCAGGACCTGCCGCCGACCACGCACGACTGGGTCGCCAAGCAGGAGGCGGGCGAGCCGCAGCAGTTCGTCACCTCCAAGCAGTGCATGAGCTGCCACGCCGGGCTGATGGAACCATACGGGCCGACCATGTTCGTTCCCACGGGCGACGATCACGCCTACGGAGCCACGGGCCGGAACATCTCGCCTCAGGGCGAGTGGCAGTGGACGCCAATGGGTCTGGCGGGGCGCGACCCGGTGTTCCTGGCGCAGCTCGAGAGCGAGAAGGCCATGCTCGCCAGCGAGTTCGGCAAAGACCCCGACCAGGCGTCGCGGCTGTCGTGCTTGCTGGAAGACACCTGCCTGAAGTGCCACGGCGCGATGGGCCGGCACGAGTTCCACGCCTGCGGCGACCGCCAGGGCGACACGTTTGGGCTTGAGCTGTGCGAGGCTACCCACGACCCCAACTCGCCGATCGGAGAGGGCGACGCCCGCCTCGGCGCGCTCGCCCGGGACGGCATCAGCTGCATGGTCTGCCACCGGATGCAGGAGCGCCCCCAGCCGGAGGACGACGACCGCCCGTACCTGCAGTACTTCCTCGAGACCTCGGTCACCGGCAACCTGTACCTCGGCCCGCCGGACGAGTTGTACGGGCCCTTCAAGGACAACGAGATCACCGCGTACCCGATGCAGCACGCGCTCGGCATCACGCCGAAGCACAGCGGATTCCTGCAGACTTCACGGATGTGCGGCGTCTGTCACACCGTGACGCTGCCGGCGGTCGACGCGCCGCTTGGGGGGCACGCGGCCGACGAGCTGAACGCCAGCCAGGTAGTAAAGGAGTTTGCCTCGTTCCATCACCACGTCGAGCAGGCGACCTACCTCGAGTGGCTCAACAGCGGCTACGAGAACGAATTCAACACCGCCAACCCCGACGCCCAGACCTGCCAGGACTGCCACATGTCCCGCGGCCTGCACGACGAGGAGCAGGGCATCGCGATGGACTCGCTGCCGACGCGGATGGCGATCATTCAGGACGTCACCTACCCCGACGCCGAAAACCTGGCGTCGCACAAGGACATCGACGTCCGGGTCCGCGAGGAGGGGTACGCCCGGCACAACTTCTCGGGACTCAACCTGTTCCTGCTAGAGCTGTTCGAGCAGTTCGACGACGTCCTCGGCGTGCGCACGCAGGACTACATGACCGGGTCGAAGCTCGAGATTGAGAACGCCCGCCGCAACTTCCTCAACACCGCGCGGAACAAGACCGCCGAATTAGAGGTAGCCTCTCGGCGCGACGGCGACGACCTGGTGGCCACGGTGACCGTCCGCAACAAGGCCGGGCACCGCTTCCCGTCGGGAGTCGGGTTCCGCCGGGCATTCGTGGAGCTGACGGTGGTCGAGCTGCCGGCGGAGCAGGGGGGCGAAGAGCGGGTGGTGTGGGGATCGGGACGCACCAACTCGGTCGGCGTCCTAGTCGACGGGCGGGGGCGGCCACTCCCCACCGAGCTGTTCGACGAGGACCTGCTCGACAAACAGCGCCACCAGCCCCACCACACCGAGATCACCCAAGAAGACCAGGCGCAGATCTACGAGTCGCTGCTCTGCAACGCCGAGGGCCGCTTCACCACCAGCTTCCTCCGCGGCTGCGAGACCATCAAGGACAACCGCCTGCTGCCGAAGGGCTGGACGCCGCTCGGGCCTTCGCCGGACCTCACCGGACGGTACCTCGAGGCGACCCACCCCAAGGGAGACGCCGCCCAAGACCCGCTCTATCGAGACGGCAGCGGCGCCGACAAGGTGACCTACCGGGTGCGGCTGCCAGAGGGCGTCGACGCGGAGCGAGTCGAAGTGCGGGCAGCGCTGTACTACCAGGCGATGCCGCCGTACTTCCTGAAGAACCTGTTCGACCGCTCGCCCGATGGGCCCGCGACCCAGCGGCTGCATTTCCTGCTCAGCAACGCCAAGCTGGCCGGCACGCCGATCGAAAACTGGAAACTGCTGATCGCCAACGCCGTGAGTAAGCCTGCTGGCGAGTAGGCGCCGGTTGCTCAGGCGAGGGTGGATTCGATGCCGTGCCGCATGCGGAGCCCCTCCAGTGAGCTCCAGACCCGCCGCGACAACAGGTTGATGATCTCGGTGCGGCTCAATCGGCTGAACGCGATGTCGCGGAGCGCCAGCTCGTCGGCGTTCAGCACGACGCTGCTGCCGCTGGTGATCAGCGGGATGTCGTCGTTGGCAGTCATGACCGCGTGGGCGAGCGTGTTGGCGAGCTCTTCGTCGGTAAGCCCTTCGAGCATCGCCCGGCGGACCACCTCCTGCTCGCGCGACAGCGATAGCCGCCGCCGCTCGACAATCAACCGGTGGATCTGCACGAAGTTGATTATTAGGAACGCGACGTGCCAGAACGTCGGCCCGTACATTGGCGTTGGCGAGCAGGTCGTGAAGAACACCACGCCGAATGCCAGACCGCAGCAGGTCAGGATCCGCAGCCAAAGCATATCGCGGCCAAGGAACGAAGCCAGGTAGAACAGGTTGGCGGTGTGTATACACCAGTCGTCGAGGATCACGGGTGAGGCTCCGGCCCAGGGCGGCAGATCAACGGTGGGGTTTCTAAGGAGTAATTTCGGTCCGCGGGGTCGGCCAGGCAAGCCCCAAAACGTGCGTTTGCCCTATTTCCCTTGACCGGTAGGGTCCGCCTGGTCGGTCGTCATCGAGCGGTACACGAGAACCAGGCCGAAAGTCGCGGCCGAGATGAAGAACACCAGGGCGATGGCTGGGTAGCCCAGCAGGGTGAGCGAGGTTTCGAGGTGCATCATCAGCGACGCCCCCACGATCAACGCGGCCAGCACCAGCCCGGTAGTGACCCGGTTGGCGACCTTCTCGAGGCCGGCGATCAGTTTGTGCTCGTCAATCGCGTCGACCTCAACCTTCAGCCCGTTGCTGGCGATCAGTTCGGTGATCCGGTTGGCGCGCTGCGGGAGGTGCTGCAGCAGGTCGGCGCCCTCGAGCATCGCGTTGTAGGCCTGCTGCAGCGACAGACGCTGCCGGCTGTGCAGCCGCATGATCTCGGTGGACTGCGCACGGATAATCTCGGTCGGGTCGAGCGTTGGGTCGAGCGTCTCGACCACGCGGTCGAGGTTCAGCAGCGTCTTGCCGAGCATGTGGAGCGCGTGCGGCAGTCGGAGGCCGCAGCTCGAGGCAATCCGCTGGATTTCCATGATGCCCGGCCCAACGCTGAGCTGGTCGACGCGTTTGCTCTCGTTTTCGGCAACCAGCTGGCTGATCTGCTTGTGGAACGCCCCCTCGTCGAAGCTACGTCCGGCCGCGCCCATATCGAGGGCGGCCCGCGCAGCCTCGTCCCCCTCACCATCGGCTAGCGCCAAAAGCAGCTGCAGCAGCGACCGCCGCTGGTCCTTCGGGACATGGGTCACCATGCCGAAATCGAGCAGGCCGATGCGATGGTCACGCGTCAGCACGAGGTTTCCCGGGTGCGGGTCGGAGTGGAACACGCCGTCCACCAGCAGCTGGTGCAGGTAGACGGCGACCAGCGCCTCGGCCAGGCCCCGGCGGTCGACCTCCAGCAGCACAGCCGGGCTGACATCGGTGATCTTCGCGCCCGACAGGTACTGCATCGTGATCACCCGCGACGAGGTGTAGTCGTCTATCACCTCGGGAATGATGAACTGCTCGTAGTCGGCAAGGTTCTCGCGGAGCGCGGCGGCGTTGGCGGCCTCTTGGCGGTAGTCGAGCTCGTTTAGCAGGCTCTCGCGGAGGGTCTCAATCAGGGCGACCAACCCCGCCTGGCGGCCGAATTCGGTGCGTGCCTCTAGCAGCTCGGCCATCTCGTGCATCGCGTCGAGGTCGTCGACAATCTGGCCGCGGATGTCGGGCCGCTGCACCTTGACGATGACGTCTCGGCCGTCGCGGAGCTTGGCGCGGTGGACCTGGCCGATCGAGGCGGTCGCCAGCGGCCGCTCACTGAACTCAGAGAACCCGCGGGAAAGACGCACGCCAAGCTCTTCGGATACGATCCTCTCGATCGTCTCATACGGAGTCGACTCGACGTCGTCCTGCAGGCGTTCGAGCGCCGCCAGGTAAACCGGCGGCAGCAGGTCGGCGCGGGTCGAGAGGAGCTGGCCCAGCTTGATAAACGCCGGCCCCATTTGCTCGAGGTCGTTAGCCAGTTGCTCTGCCCGCTGCCGTTCATCCTCCGACGCGGCCGTGTCCTGGACGTCGCCGCACTGGTCACGAAGCCCGGCGTCGTCGAGTAGATCAGAACGGCCATACTTGACTAGCAGTTTCGTGATTGCTGCATAGCGAGACAGTTTTTTAGGCTGCAGAGCGATCAAGGCGGGCCTCATAAATCCAGGGTCGGAGGGAGAGTTAGCTCGACGGCGACCGACCGCTGTCGGGACGCCGCAGCGAGGGAGAAGCAATTCCTGTGACAATGGGTAAGATGGCGGCCGTTTTCTTGGCGTTTGCGTGCCCGGAACCGGCACATTTGCCGCTATTCAGGACGTCGCGAGGCCAGTGGCCGTCAAATCCGACAGCCAATGCCGGCGTGGTTGCCTAGCATCCGACCGGCCGGCGGCCAGCCTGGTCCACCGATGACCAACTAAGCCTAGGAAAGCCGGGTTTTCGGAAGTGGCACGCCTGTTGCTTCCCAGGGTCTCAACCCCGCGACTAAAACAAGGCGACGCGGGCTGCCTGAGGACGGAGTCGCTTGTCGCGACCGGAGGCTTGCGTCGTCACCTACTGAAAAGGAGCTACCCATGCGCGTTACGAATCTGCTGAGCCTTGGCCTTGCGAGTCTACTGGGCGCCGGCCTGACCCTGTCGACCGGCTGCGTCGACGACGAGCGTCACGAGATGAACAAGCCGGTCATCGAGAACGAGTACGACGAGACCGAGGCCGACCTCGACGCCACCGGCGAGGCAATGGAGAACGACGCCGAAGAGGCTTGGAATGACACCAAGGAGGCCGCCGAGGACGCCACCGACGCGGTTGTCCCGGATGAGGAGAAGGTCGACGTCGACAGCCCGCTGGGCGATGTCAACGTAAGCGAGGATCCGGTAACCGGAGACGTCAACGTCGACGTCGACGCCGACAAGGAGTAATTGGCCCTGAGGGACCAAGCGAAAAGTTGCAGCCGCCCCGCGTAACCACGCGGGGCGGCTTTTTCTATGCGCCGCAGCCGCGGAGGATTGCCTTGATGACGCCGTCGGCCGTGTACTCGTCGGCGACCAGCGCCGCCGGGTAGCCGAGCTCCTCGAGCACGCCCGCGGTCAGCGGGCTGATCGCCACCAGCTTGGTGTTGCGGAGCGCCTCGCCGAACAACGCGACCAACGACCGAGCGATCGCCGAGCTCGTCACCGTTGTCCATGGGACTTGGCCAGTATTCAGGGCTTCGGCGATATCGGGATCTGGCGTGGTAACGTCCGAGCTGAGGTAGGCCACGACCTGTTCGATTTCGGTGCCGGCGTCGGCGAGCATCTCGGCCAGCACCTCACGCCCTCGGCTCGCGCGGACCAGCAGCACGCGTTTTTCGCTGCACTCGGGCGCCAGGGCCTCGGCGAGCGCCTCGGCCCGGTACTCCGCGGGGCAGAGGTCGGCGGTCAGGTAGTGCTCGGCCAGCGTCTCGACCGTGGCGGGTCCGATTGCCGCCAGCTTTACGCCGCCAAGCCGCCGGGCGTCGCCGCCACACTGGTACACGGCCGACATAAACGACTCGACGCCGTTGCTGCTGGAGAACACGATCCAGTGGAAGTCGCCGCAGCGGAGCGCCGCGTCGTGGAGGTTCTCGATCTGCGGAGGCGGTCCGATCTTGATCGCCGGCTGCACCAGGCACTCCGAGCCGAGCTCGCGCAGCCGCTCGACCATAGGCGCGGCCTGGTGTCGGGGTCGGGTGACCAGCACGGTCTGACCGAACAGCGGCCGGCCACTGAACCACTCCATCGCTTCGGGCCGGCGCGCCACCGGGCCGACGATCGCCACCACCGGCGGGCGCACCTTGCCGGGCGCCAGCACACCGGCTACCTCGCCCAACGTGCACTCGAACGCCTGCTGATCGGGCAGCGAGCACCGCCGCACCAGCAGCACCGGCGTGTCGGCGGGCCTGCCGTGCTCCAGCAGCCTGCTGCTCCACTGCTCGGCGGTCGTGACCCCCATGTAGATGACCAGCGTGCCGGGCAGCTTCGCCAGCGCCGCGTAGTCGAGCGAGTCCTCGTCCTTGCCCGGCTTCTCGTGCCCCGTGAGGAACGTGACGCAGCTCGCTTGGTCGCGGTCGGTGATGGTGACGCCGGCGTACGCGCCGCTAGCGACCGCGGTGCTGATGCCGGGGATGATCTCGAATGGGATGCCGGCGGCGGTTAGGGCGTCGAGTTCCTCGGCCAGCCTGCCAAAGATGCTGGGGTCGCCCCCCTTGAGTCGCGCTACGGTCTTGCCCGCCTTGCCGCACTCGACCAGTTTGGCGTTGATCTCGTCCTGCTTCCACAGCTTGCCGTGCCCGTGGCGGCCCAGGCAATAAAGCTCGGCCCCGGGGCGAGTCCATTCCAGCACCCGCGGGCCGGACAGGTAGTCGTACAGCACGACGTCGGCCCGCTCGAGGCATTCGCGTCCCCGCACCGTGATCAGGCCCGGATCGCCTGGGCCGGCGCCGATCAGGTAGACCATTCCCGGTTGCGGATTCATGTGGCGCCTAGACTTGCTCGCGGGGTGTGGATTCCAAGCCGACGACCGCGTTAATCGATACCAGCGGCCTGAACAGCATTATGCCGCCTCGGAGCCGCCTCAACGAGGCGCCCCGGCGCAGCCCTAGCCAACCCGCGGTGATACGATGGATAGTACGAGCCCGCTCTTCAACCGCACCGCGTCGACGACATTCATGTCCGACCCCTCAGAAGCCCCGACCGACTTCGCCCCCCGCGCGGGACGCGGCGTCACGGCCGCCACCCGACAGCGGCTCGAGGCCTTGCACACCCGGGCCAAGGCGTGCCTCGAGCGGGGCGACCACGACTACGCCCACGACCTGCTCACGCAGTGCATCGCCGAGGACCCTGGATCGCTGATCTACGCCCAGACCTTCCGGGCGAATATCGCCAAGAAGTACGCCGGCGGCGGCAAGAAGAGCTCGATGTTCGGTTCGTTGGTCGGCAAAACCGGCCGCGCCGCGGTCGCCAAGGCGGCCGGCAAGGGAGCCTGGACCGAGGCCTTCACCGCCGGCTGCCAAGCGCTCAAGAAGAACCCTGTCGACCTGCCCGTGCTGCGCGAACTCGCGACCGGCTGCGGGGAACTCGGCCACACCGAGACCCAGCTCTTCTACCTCCGCTGGGCCCTCGACCTCGATCTGCACGACGTCGAGACCAACCGACTCGGCGGCGAGGCGACCGCTAAGTCGAAGCAGTACGAGCAGGCAATCGCCTGCTGGCAGCGGGTCCTCAAGCAGAAGCCCGAGGACGAGGAGGCCCGTCGGGCCATCTCGCGGCTCAGCGTCGAGCAGACCCTGCACGAGGGGGGCTACGACCACGAACTGCTGAAGGGCGAGGGCGCGACGCCCGACCTGCCGGCCATCCGCGTGTCGGACCTTGCCTCCAAAGAGTCCGACGGCCAGCCCCGCCGCCCGGCAACAATCTCTGCCGAACCAGCAGCCGAAGAATCAATTGTCCCCCCGCTGTCCCGCGAAGAGCTCGAGGAGGTCGTCGAGGAAGAGCCCAAGAACCTGACGGCCGCAGGGCAGCTCGCCCGTATCCTGCACGTCGCGGGGGAGAGCACGGCCGCGATCGAGCTGCTGCGGCGGACGCTCGCCGCGTCGCCCGATCCCGAGTCGCCCGATCCCGAGTCGCCCGAACAGGCCAAGCTCGAAGAGGCCCAGCTCCAAATGACCCGCGAGCACGTCGAGGCGACTCAGGACCGCGCCAAGGCGACCCGCAAGCCGGCGGAAATCAAGCAGGCCAAGCAGGCGATGGTGCTGTCCAACCAGGCCGAGCTGGAGGTTTTTGCAGCCCGGGCGAAGCGGAACCCGGCCAGCGTGCGGGACCAGCTCGAGCTCGGGCTGAGGCTCAAGCGGGGTGGGAACCACCGTGAGGCGATCAAGGCCCTGCAGGCCGCCCGCGGGGACGCACGGCGGGAAGCCGAGGTGCAGCTGCACCTTGGGGAGTGCTTCCAGCACATCGAGCAGTTCAAGCTCGCGGCCAGCAGCTACGAAGCCGCGATAAAGGCCTCCGCGACCGAGTCGGCCCACGCCTCGGAGGAGACCCACAAGCTGGCCCTGTACCGCGCCGGGGTGCTCGCCCTAGGGCTGGGGGACCTCGATCGGGCCGAAAACCGCCTGACCGAGCTGGCCGGGCACGATTTTGGCTACCGGGATGTTAGTGACCGGCTGGACAAGATCGCCGATTTGCGTAAAAATGCGTGACTCGCAGCGGGAGGCTGCGATCGCCCAGCGCCGTTCAAGTCTGCGCCATTCACCCCCAAGAGTTTTTTCGTCGGCCATGCCAAATTCCGCCAGTGCTCGTAAGCGTCTCCGTCAGGACCAGGCCCGTCGCCTCCGCAACCGTTCGGCTAAGGCCTCGGTCCGCACCCAGCTGAAGAAGCTCCGCAAGGCCATTGAGGCCGGCGAGGTCGAGACCAGCGAGAAAGAATTCATCACCGCGACCAAGCGTCTGGACCAGGCGGCCGCCAAGGGCCTGATCCACGCCAACGCGGCTGCCCGCTACAAGAGCCGCCTGAGCAAGGCGATCAAGGGCATCAAGACCGCCAGCTAAGGCCGGTCGGCAGCAAGCCAATCACGAGCCGTGGCGGAGCTGCGGCCGGCGCACCTACGCGTGGCGACACAAACCAAGCCGCGCTCGTCAACTGACGAGCGCGGCTTTTTGCGTTGGCGGCGTCGGCATGCGCAACGCGGCTACCATTGGCTGAGGTCACGGATCTCTTCGCCGTTCCGCGTGAGCGCCTTCAGAAATTCGGCAGGGGGAATCTCGATACTTACCGGCTTCACGCTGCCGTCAGCCCGGGCGGCGACAAAGCTGCTCCGACCCTCCTGTCGCAGCGTTGCTAGTGGGTTTGCTTCATGAAACTGCCAGTCGGCCGGCTTGGTCCAAGGAACGGCGTGCTCCGGCGCTACCTCGACGATCATAAGCGTATTGGAGCTGCCATCGGTGATATCCCGGAATGTCAGCCCCTTGGCCATCGTGAAGCCACGATTCTCAATCAGCTCGGCATCGGCGGCGGTTGGGAAGATGGTCCTCGGCCCTACCGGGACTTGGTAGACCGTCATTCCCCGGCGGTTAAGGTCGGGACGGGCCGGGTTGGCGAACACGTCGGGCATCTCCGCAACAAGGGCCAAGTTGTGCGGGCTGTCCCACGGCTCGTCGAGCCGGAAGCGGCGCCAGAGGTCGCCTTCCTCAAGATAGGGCAGGATCGCGACCCGCCAGGAGAGCAGCGGTCTGCCCTTAGGGTCGCGGAGGGCGGCCATCGCGGGCAGGCTGCCGTTGGCGCTCTCGAAGTTGAGGATGCCCAACGCAAGCTGCTTCAACTGCTGCATCCGCCCCTCGGTGCGGGCCCGTTCGACGACTTGACGATAGACGGAAGGCAAGACAGCGCCGAGCAGTTCATCTGCTGCTGGCGAGCCGCCGCGGAGCGACAGCGTGATGCTCGCCCCGTCGACCTTAGCAGGAAACGCGGTGGAGAGCGGTTGGGCTTCGCTCCCCCCGTTCCGCCACTGAGCGAGGAGTCCATCCAACGCCGACAGTCCCGCGGACGCCAGTGGCTTCCACTCCTGCGCGGCAGCCGCATCCTTACCCGCAACCGAAAGTTCGACCTCAAAGGGGTCAAGCGAAACTGTCACCGACGCGTGCCGGGCGTCGGCGATTAGGTCGCCGGTCAACGCTTCGCAGGGCGTCTGCATCGCGGGCCACAGCTCGCGGATCACGTGTCGGGCGTCCTGGCCGGGCGACACGACGATGGTGATTGCCGGTTCGTCGCCGCGAGCCTCCTGCAATGCGGCAGCAAGTTCTTCTCGCTTGGCATCGACTTCTGATTCGGACTTGTAGCGGTCGAGTGCCCGCTGGGATCCAACGAGCAGGCATTTGTCGGCCTGCTGAATCCGCAGGCTGTGCGGCGTGTCGCGGGGCCAGCCGAAGCCGGCGAACAATTCATCTAGGCGGGCCGCCGCGTCAGACGTACTGGCGTCTTCCGCCAGGCTAATCGCCAACACTGGGCCCGACATAGTCTGCAGGTCCTGCACGCCGAGCACCAGCGTGGCGTTGACCACCCCGACTTCTCGCAGGGCCTCGAGAGCGCGGCGTGCTTCGTCAGCCACCTCCGGCGAGTAGCGGGCGAGCTCTCTCGCAATAGTGGGCGGCTCGGCGTTCTGGACTTCGGCCGTTGCGACCAGCAGCGTCTGGTCGTCGGCAAGTCGGCGCCAGACGGTGTCCGCGGCGCGCGACGTGGCGACACCAATCAGGACGACAACAGCAACAGCGATTCTTGTGAGCACGGCTATGATTCTCCTCACGAGGAAAGTTTCGGAGCGGCGTCGAGTCAGGTTACGGTCGGCGCCGCCTGCTAATCCGCGAGCCGGATCTCGTACCGACGATTCACACGGTGGCCGTCCGACCACGGCAGGTTGAATGTAGCTACGCCGGCTTCCAGCGTGTACTCGAACGGCTCGCCGGTCGACGGGTTGTTCGGTACGGGGACGCACGTCACGTCGGCCAGCTCGGCCGGCAGCTCACCGGCCTCGGCGGCGTGCATCCGCACGGCCTCAACTGCCCGCAGCAGCGCGGTCTCGCGTTCGGTCCGGGCCACCGCGTTGCAGCACGTTCTCACCGCTGGGGTCAGCATGTGGGCAATCGGGATCAGTTCCCGGTCCGGGTCGTCCGAGAAGGGGCCCGACTGACGCAGCCGCTCCCACGCGGGGTCACCCTTGCGGACCTCGCTCCACGGCAGGTAGATGTCTTTGGCCGCCGCGTCGGCGTGCACGCGATAGACCCGCGCGCTGTAGATCGCCAGCACCCGGCCAACCGCCATGCCTTCGACCTCGTCGCGGCCGTAGCCCCAGTCGACCAGCCGCTCCTTGGCGTGCGAGTAGCCAAGCACACCGGCCCCAACGCCGCCGAACGTCGAGGACAACTGACTAGAGACGTCCCTCGAATTGCCGTTAAATCGCTCTAGCTGGGCGAACGCTCCGCTGAACCGCCGGTTCCACTCTGCGGGTGCGTAAGAGGCGTTTTCTGGATCACGCAGCAGCGGAAACACACGCGGGCCGAGCGACATCTCGAACTGCACCGCCTCCCGCAGCGAGAGGTTCGGCTCGGGCAGCTCGGCGAGCGCCCAGTAGAGGTTGGGCGAGTCCGGCGCAGCGATCAAGTCGAGCGCGTTGTTGTTGGTGATGCCAATCTCCGCGATGCCGACTAAACCACAAACAAGAAATGGGACCTGGGCCGTGTCGTGGCCCATGCGGTAGTTGATCCGCATCAAATCGACCGCGTCGGCGTAGCGGTGCTCGGCGATGGCCAGGCGGGTGTGCAGAGCGACCATCCGCGTCAGCTCGCGCATTGCCTGGATCTCGGGAAGCAAGAACTCGATGGCCTCCATTCCCTCCAGCGTTTCCGGTGCGAATCCCCAGTCGACCCGCTTGCAGTCGGCCCCAGCGCGGGGTCCGTGGGTGACGACTTTCTCCGAAAGGTTGGCAGCCTGACGCACCTTGTCGAGCGGCAACTGGCTAATCGGCACATCGGCGTCGAGCCAGTCGTACCACTCCCGACCAACCTTCTGCTCCATCGCGGACTGGGCGCCCCGCAGGATGTTCTCGGCGTGGATCCGGCGATAGTACGCCGGGGCGTTGCCCTCCTTGAGCTGGTCGAGCGGCTTGATCAAACGGTACGCGAACGCCGGCGTCGGCTCCGCCGCCGGCGTGACCGTCAGGCGGAAGACCTCGACCTGGTGGTCCCCGTCTTTGGAGTCTTCGTCGGTCGTTACGAGCTCCGCAAAGCACGGCGGCGCCGTTAGAGCTAGCAGGAGGATAGGAGCAAATAGTTTCATCGAGAGACCCTTCCCGAGAGGAGCGAATTGGATTGACTGGAATGCCTAGCAGTACGTCCGAGTCGAGCGTCTCGAACGCCACGAGTCAGGAGCGACTGCCGTCGAGCCCCTGCTCGGCGAGCATCTGCTTCATAAGTTCGCGTGAGGTCGTCAGCACACGCGGCTGGCCAACAACCGTGACGCCCTTGTCCGGCTCGATTCCAAACTCGTCAAACTGGCCCGCCACCACCGCCTGCCGCAGTACTAGGTACGGCGCCGATGGGTTGGAGCGGAGCGGCGCGGCCCAGGGCGGCGTGGACGTTTGCGGTCTGGTCTTCTGAAGTGTCGAGACAGGGGGGACCTCGACAGGTTCGGTCACCTCGACGACTGCCGACGCGACCGGCGACACCGCTTGCTCGGTGTGCCCGCTTGTCGATGGCGAAGCTTGCTGCACTACTACCGCCAGCAGCGCCGCCGCGGCCAGCGTCGAGACCGCCGACGCGGCCTTCCACCAGTTGGTTGTCTGAATCGTGGGCCGCGCGAGCTGCGCCTCGGCCGCGGCCCAGCCCGCTTCGTACATCAGCCGGTCGCGGTCGATCTGCACGGCCGGCGGCCGGACCGCGGCGAGTCGCGCCTCGAAGTCGTTGTTGGAGTGCTCGTTCATGGTTCGCGCTCGGTAGGGGTCGTGGCGTCACAAACTTGACGGAGGGTCTCTAGCGCCTGCTCGTAGCGGCGGTGCGCGGTGGCGGTCGACAGGCCGAGTGTGTCGGCAATCTCGGCGAACGTGAGCCCGCCCCACAGCCGCAGCACCACCGCCTCGCGGTCGGGGCCATCGAGCTGCGCGAGCAGCTCGGCGATCTCGGCAAAGTCGGTCGCTTGAGAGCCGGCGGTCGCGACGCGGCTCTGGCCAACGGCCTGCTCGCGTTCGCGGCGGCGGCGGTCGCCCCGCGCGGCGTTCAGCGCCCTTCGCTTCACCACCCGGTACAACCAGGCGACCGGCGAGTCGGGCGTCCGCGGCTGCCGGGCGAGTTCGACCAGCGCCTCCTGCACACAGTCGTCGGGCGACGCCGTCCACTGCGAGGCGTACAACGCCAGCACAGCGCCCTGCTGGTTCAGCAGTCGGCCGATCAGCTCAGGCGAAGGCGATTCGTGTGAAGCAGGCATCCGGCGACCCCGTGACCATCCGTTTGGAAGAGAGTCACCGCCAGACTAGCGGATTTCTTACCGGGCCGCGAAATTGCCCAGAAAAGGGAAAGGACGCGTCACGAAGAGGGTCGGGGCAGCCGCAGCGGCGTCAGCTGCAACACTACCACTCGATCTTCGCCGCGTCGAACACCGGGCCATCGACGCACGTCCGCTTGTAGTCCCAGTCGCCCGCGGGTTGCTTGACCTTCGCGACGCAGGAGAAGCAGATGCCGATGCCGCAGGCCATCGGCGTTTCGAGCGACACCCGGCATGGCGCGCCGCGGTCGAGGCAGATCTTGGCGACCGCCTCCATCATCGGCTCGGGCCCGCAGCAGTCGACCTGCACCCGCTTACCGGCGTAATCGTCGCGCGCTTCGTCAAGGGCCTCATTGAGCAGGTCGGTCACCAGCCCGTGGTGGCCGACCGAGCCGTCGTCGCTGGCGATGCGGAGGTCGAGCCCGGCGGCGCGGAAGGCGGGCTCGCCCGCCAGCAGGTCGGCGGTGCGGACGCCGTAGCACATCACGACTTCGGCGGCGGCGCCTCCCACACGGGCCGGCGCCCCGTACCGCGCGGCGCCGAGCGACTCCTTGCCCGCCGCCAGGAATGGCGTGTAGCCGATGCCGCCGGCCACCAGGATGCGGCGGTCGCACTCCACCGGATCAAACCCGTTGCCCAACGGGCCCCACAGCTCGACCGTGCGGCCGGGCTGGCAGGCGGCCAGTGCGGTTGTGAGCTTGCCGTGCACCAGGTACACGAAGTCGAGCGCCACCGCGGCGCCCGACCCGTCCCGCACGACGTCGTACATGGCGAAGGCGCGGCCTAGCATCGGGTCGACCTGGCCGGCCACCCGGACCATCACGAACTGACCAGGCACGATCCGCTCGGCGATCCCGGCGGCGTCGATACGCATGCGGTACGTGCCGCGGGCGAGCTGCTCGTTCTCGAGCACCACGGCCGGCGTGAAGGCGGCATGGTCGGCGTAGTGGGCGGCGTGCAGCGAGTCGTGCCCGTTGGCAACGTGACAGTCGGGGGCGTCGTCCATGGCGTACCTTTTCTCTCCCGCGAGGGGGCGGCGGCGGGCTTACTCGATGACTCGCCGGCCGGCCTTGTTGGTCGCGGAGGCCGACTTCTTGGCGCCCGGCTTCTTTACGGCCGGCTTCCGCTTCTTCTTTGGCGCCAGCTTGCCCTCCTGGGCGGCCTCCGAGTCGACGACGCACTGCCGCAATGCCTTGACCTCTTCGCGGGTCAGCGGGCGGTAGGCGCCGGCGGGCATCTCGCCCAGCTTGATCGGTCCGTGGGCGACGCGGGTCAGCTTCTGCACCTTGTGACCCATGGCGGCCAGCACGCGGCGGATCTCGCGGTTGCGGCCCTCGTCGAGCACGACTTCCAGCAGGGTCGACTTCTTGTGCCGCGACTTGATCTTGGCCCCGACGAAGTGCACCTTCCCCTCGGCGATGTAGATGCCGTCGCGGGCGGTCTTGAGCTCCTCGGCCGTGATGTGCCCCGCGACCTGCACGAGGTAGGTCTTCTGCACGCCGTGCCGCGGGTGGGCGAGCTGGTTGGCGAGTTCGCCGTCGTTGGTCAGCAGGATCAGCCCCTCGCTGGCCATGTCGAGCCGCCCGACGTTGAACACGCGGCCCATCTGCGGCGGCAGCAGCTCGGTCACCCGCGGCCGTCCGGACGGGTCGCGGGCGGTGCAGACATAGCCCTCGGGCTTGTTGACCGCGAAGTACACCTTCTTGGTTTTCTTGAGCGGCTCGCCGTCGACCCAGATCTCTTGCTTGGAGGGGTCGACCCGCACGCCAAGCTCGGTGATCGGCTGGTCGTCGACCATCACCCGGCCTTCGAGGATTAGCTGCTCGCACTCCCGCCGGCTGGCGATCCCGGCCGCGGCCAGCACCTTCTGCAGCCGGTCCTTGCCGTCGTCGGGGTGCTGCTTCTGCGCGGCGGGGCGTTTGCCGGCTGCGGGCTTCCTGGCGTAGGGCGCTTTGCTGCCGCTGGGCTTGCCGCCGCTGAATTTACTGCCGCTGGGTTTGCTGCCGCTGGGCTTACTGCCGCCAGGCTTTCCAGTGGCCTTCGCGCCGGCCTTCTTTGGGGCGCCTTTCTTCGGACCTGCCGTCTTGGCGCCGGCCGTCTTCGAACCGCGGCCGGGACGCTTGGGCTTGCCGCCTGCTTTGGGGCCTTTGCCACCAATGGGCGTATTCTTGCGGGGTTTCGAGGCGCGTTTGGGCATGGTTTCTCTGTGCGGCGGGAGGGTTGCCCATTGTACCCTGGCCGCCTGTCCCTCGACAGGGACGATCGCGCCCTCAACTACTCCTGGGGGACCCCTTCGGACTCGGTGATCAGCTTTTTCGGCCCCTCGGCAAGCGGCGCCCCCAGTTCAATGCGCGGCTCTTCGCCGTCGAGCACCCGGCCTACCCAAGTATTGAACTCGGGCGGGTCGCCCTCGAAGTACCGCGCAAAGTCCCGCCCTGGGCAGCTGGTCTGCCCCTTGGCGACCTTGCCGTGCGTGCTGATCGCCGCGAGCGGCAGTTCGAACTTGCCGAGCAGCCAGGCCGTGAGCCGCACCGCGGAGTCGACCTGCGCCGGGCTGGGGCGTTGCTCCTCGAAGTTGCCCATCAGCTCGACGCCGATATGGCCCGCCAGCTCGTACTTGGTGTTCGACTCGGGCTCGTAGTCGAGCGGCCGCCCCTCGTAGATCCGCCCGTCGGGCGCAATCAAAAAGTGGTACGGCAGGTCGGGCCAGTAGGTGTTGCGCGGCGGCGGCTCGACCTCCGGGCGGCGCTTGCCCCACGACTGCATGTTGCGGATGAAGGCGACCGGGTCGCGGCCGGCGTCCCACTTCACACCGGCGTGGTGCAGGGTCACGTACTTAGGCGTGTGCCGCCGGCTGTCGTCAATCGGGTCGGGGTCCGAGCCCCACTGCTCGGCCGACACAAACCTCTCGGGCCTGGGAACGTCGACCTCCGCTCCCGTGGCACGCGCCGCGGTCGAGAACGACAGGCCGACCGAGGCGGCGAGAAGACCGATAGCAAGACAGGTTCTGATCACGACTGATCTCGGCGTAAGCAAGTGCGGGGCGACCGGGCGGCCGCTCTCACCCCACACTAAGGAAACGCCCCCGACGCCCGCAATTGCCTATCTGGCCGCCGCGGGCGTTTTGCGCAAATCGCTGCCGATCTTTACGCGGGCCGATCGCCGCGGGCGTGAAATGCACCGGCGTTAACCAGTTGAAGGGGCCGAGCGGCCCCCAATCACTACCGCTACCAACGAACGGAGTTGAATCCCATGAATTCGCTAAGAAGCATTGCCGGCGTCGCTGTCGCGGCGGCTGCGCTCGTCTGCCCAACGCAGACTCGGGCAGAACTGACAGGCGTGTACGACCTCACCTGGAACGGCGCCGAAACCAGCACCGCCACCGAGTTCCCCGCCGGGATCTACTTCGAAACCTACCCCATCCGTGGAGGGCTGCAGCTCGACCTCGACCCGGTCACGCCGCGGCTGATCAATGTGCAGTCGGACATCATGCTCCACCCGGGCGGCACGCCCAACAGCCCAGCGGCGATCAGCCCCGAGGTGTGGGGCAACTTCGACCTGCTAACCGGTGTGTATGCCGCCCCGGCCAACGAGGGCGACATCTCTCTGGTGTTCACGCCGACCGTGCCGGACGGGCTGATCCGCGGCGGCTGGGAACTGTTGGTCGACATCACCAACGGCGGCCAGAGCCTGTCGCTCACCGGCGGTATCCAGCAGGAAGCGACCTCGCCCATGGAGCCGGATGTCGTGTTCGCGGTCAGCGGCCAACTCATCGAGGGCGACTTCACGGGCTTCCGTGTGCCCGAGCCCGCCGCCGGCATGCTGCTGCTCTCTTGCTCTGCGTGGCTCGGCGTCATCGCCAGTCGCCGTCGTCAATGATCTCTTCTCCGTGGCGGCTCATCAGCGCCGCCACCACGCCCCATTCCGCGTCGGCGCCAAGCGTGAGTGCAGCCCCATCGCACATCACAACGTTGGCGCCGGCGTGGAACCCGTACGGCCCCGAATAGTTGTCGAGGTTGACGCCGGTCGTGTAGTAAGCGGCCATCTCGGCGGTCGCCCACGGGCCCTCGGTCGGCGACGCCGGCCTGGGGACGCCTCCGCCGTCGAATCGGGACGGCTTGCCCGCCTGCTCCACCAGCAGGATGGTCTGCGAGAGCCCATCGGCAATCGCCCGCAGCGGGACCCGCTCAGTCCGCCGCCGCAGGCCTTCCGCGTCCGGTGCGATCTCAACGCCGGGGACCTGGGTGGCGTCCCTAACGCCGCACCCCGGACTCCAGGCCCCGGCCTGAGGCGTCGCGTCCGGCGCGGCGGTCACCTCGAAACAGGCCGCGTAGTCCGCCGCCGCCAGGGCCAAGTCGTCCTGCAGCACCCCACCGCTAGCCGACACGCCCAGCCCGGTCACGACCCGCGGGAAGCCGGGCGCCGACGGGCACTCGTAGACCGCGATCGGCGTCGCGGCCGCGCGGCGATTCACGGGGTCGAGCGGCGGCCGCTGGCGGTCTAGCTGATCGGCCAGCGGCTGCTCTTCAAGCTCGCCGAGGATCGCCGACCGCCAGCCGAAATTTTCCCACGGGGCCGCGTGGTCGCTGGCCCACATGGCCGGCAGCCGACCGCCGTGAGCCTCGCTGCAATTGGCAATCGCCAGGGCGACCTGCCGCAGGTTGTTGAGGCACGCCATCCGGCGGGTCGCCCCGCGCGACGCCTGCACGGCGGGCAGCATCAGCGCGGCGAGCGCGCCAATGATCGCGATCACTACCAGCAGCTCTACCAGCGACATCGCCCTGCGGGACCCCATAGCTACGACACCCTCAAGTAGGTCATCTCGGGTTGCAGAAACACGCTCTCCCCGCCGGCCGCCGCCACGCCGATGCGTCCGACGCACGCGGCCGCAGCGCCCCGCGGCCCCCTCGCGGCGCGGCGTTGCCCCTCGGCCGACAGCGTCCACGCCTCCTCGGGCGCCAGCCCGCCGTTCCACCGCACCGCGGGGAAAGCGCCGGCTCCAATTGTCACCTCGAGCAGCTGATCGCCCGCCGCGCGGTCGAGCCGCACCAGCGTCTCGGCGAGCGGCGTCCGCGTCGGCGGACCGCCGTCGGAGCCAACCGACCACGCGCTCCACAGTAGCCGCCGGGCGGACAGATCCTTTGGGTTGTCGGGCGGCCTCAGCTCGATCAGTTGAAACGACTCGACGCCGCCATCCGCCAACTGCCTGCCGGCAAAGAACACCCCCGACGCACCGAGCCACTCGTTCTGCCGGATCCGCACCCGCACGCCCAGCGGCGCTGCCACCGCGTGGCCCAGGCTCAGCAGGGCGAGCTCGGCAGCGTCGAGGCGGAGCGTGCCGTCGGCGAGCTGCTTGTGCTCGACCTCCTCGGCAGCGCCGAACGATAGCCACAGCCCGTCCGTTGGCTGCAGCGGTCGCCAGTGCGACCGGCGGAGCCGCTGCTCTGACTTGGCAAACAGCCACGCGCCGTTCGACCACGCCCCGATCCCGATGCCGCCGATACCTGCCGCCGCCGCGGCGGCGAAACGCCGCCGGCTCACGCCCGCCCGCTCCTGGACTACGGAGGTTGTGCGTGAGTCCTTGCCGTCCTGCGAGAGAGATTCCGCAGCGACCAACGCCGCCAGGTTCGCCGTCCGGGCCGGGCCGCGGAGCCGCTTGGCGACCTCCGCCGCCGAACCGACCCGCAGGGCGACCTCGCGCGTTAGCATCTGCGCCACCAGACGCTCTAGGCGGCGGCTCGCGTCGGGGCGTTCCCTACGCAGACTGCCGCCGCCCGGTACCGGCGGGCGGCCTACCAGCAGCCGCCACAGCGTGCACCCGAGGCTGTACACATCGGCCCGGCCGTCGACCCGGTCGAAGTCGGTCCACTGCTCCGGCGCCATGTACTCGGCGGTGCCGAGCGGGCGTACGGGCGGGGCGGCGGCGGGCGGCGCGTCGTGCCGGCCCGCGATCCCCAGGTCGAGCAGCCGGACGTGGCCCTCGTGGTCGACGATCAGGTTGGAGGGCTTCACATCGCGGTGCACCCAGCCCAGAGCGTGCGCGTGGTCGAGCGCCTCGGCCGCCTGCCGCACCACTTCGCACGCGTCGGCCACACGCAGCGGCCCCTCGCCCGCGAGCCGACCCGCGTCGACGCCTTCGATCAGGTCCATCGCCAAGTAGTACAGCCCGTTGTGCTGCCCGGCGTCGGTCGCCCGGACGATGCCCGGGTGCCTGAGCTGGCCCGCCGCCTTGGCCTCGCGGAGGAACTGCTCAGCGGCCTCGGCGTCTGGCAGCCGGCCGGGGTCGAGCACCTTGACGGCGATCGGCAGGTCGAGCCGCGTGTGCCGCGCGTGGTAGACCGCGCCCCACGCCCCGCGGCCGATGCAGCGCTGCAGCTCGTAGTTGCCGAACTGGCAGGGCAGGGCGCCCACCGGCGGGTCGGCCGGACGGCCCGCACGGGGCCAGCCGACCGCCGTCGCCGGCGTGCCGAGCAGCGTCGCCTCGAGTCGTTGGAACTCCGGCTCGTCGTCGTCCACCGCGGTGAGCGACGACAACGCGCGGATGGTCGCGTCGCTCGCGTCGGTCAGCGTGTCGGCCGCCTGCGCGCAGGCGTCGCATTCTTCGAGGTGCTGCTCGAGCTCGCGGCAGCGGGCGTCATCGAGCGTGCCGGCGTAGTACTCGGCAACCCTCGCACTGAGCGGGCAGCGGCCGCCGGCGTCAGTGGGCGGGGCGGCGTTCATGACGGTTCCGGCTTCGCTTCGCCCGGCGCTCCGCCCCCTTCGAGCTCGGCCCGCAGCCTCCGCAGCACGCGCATCTTGACGATCCGCACCGTGTTGGCCGAGACTCCGAACTCGCTGCCCACCTCGACCGCCGACTGGCCGTCGACCGCCACCCGCCAGAAGAACCGCCAGTTGCGGGGGCCGACCTCGCGCCGCACCCGCTCGATCGCGGCGGCGGCGCGGGGGTCGAGCGTCGGGGATGCCACGGCCCGTGATGCTTCCGGCTGGGGCGCCGCTTGGGCCTGCGGTGGGGCAGCGGGCGCCGCGGCCAGCAGGCCCAGCGCATCGGTCCCGCCGAGCGCCTGGTCGTTCCGTTTGGCGAGCCCGCGGTAGTGGTCGCGTACCTTGTTGTCCACAATCCGCCGCAGCCAGCCGCGGAAGGTGTCGCCCGGCCGGTCGCGGCGGAACGTGGCCAGGTTCCGCGCCACAGCCCCCAGCGCGTCCTGCACCACGTCCGCGGCGTCGGCCGGCTGCAGGCCGGCCACGCGGCACCAGCGGTACATGCGTCGGCCGTAGATTCTCACCAGGTCCTCCCAGGCAGCAGGCTGCTGGTCGCCCGCCGCACGCAGCAGCGTCAACGACGTCACACTCACAGGTTCGTCCGCAGGACTAACGGAGGAGCATTTCATCAAGCAGGCCTGGAAGAGAAAATGGGCGTCTGCGGGCCGTTTACCGCGGAATTGCCCTGATTCTAAGCGCCCGTTCGCAATGGCCGCAACTAGTTTGGCCGCTAGCCCCGCGCTACCGACGGCGAGCACGCCATCGAAGCCTTGCCCAACCAATCACGAGCATCGCCCGCGGGGCATTCTCCAACCGATTGACGCAGCTTATTCTGCCGCCGGCTGACCGCTCGAGGGGTAATAGATCTCGACGCACTCGGGGCAGATGCTGTGGGTGAAGTCGGCTCCGGTGTGCGAGGCAATGAAAGCCTCAATCCGATTCCAGTAGCCGTCGTCGTCGCGGATCTTCTTGCAGCCGGCGCAGATCGGCAGCAGCCCCCGCAGCACCCGGGCGTTGTCGACTGCCTCTTGCAGTTCGCGCATCAGCCGTTCGTTCTCGAGCTCGACCTGCTTGCGGGCAGTAATGTCGGTGTGGGTGCCGACGACTCGCAGCGGCTCGCCGGCCTCGGTCCAGCTCATGACCTTGCCCCGGTCGCAGATCCACAAGTACGAGCCGTCTTTGCACTGCACCCGATGCTCGTTGTGGTAGAAGGGAGAGCCGCCGCTGAGGTGGGCGTTCAGGTCGGCGTAGACCGCCTCGCGGTCGTCGGGGTGCACCCGCTTGTCCCACTCGGAGAGGTCGTTCGAAATCTCGTGCTCCCCGAACCCGAGCATCTGCTTCCAGCGTCTGGAGAAGAACACCTCGCTGGTGACCACGTTCCAGTCCCACACGCCGTCGCGGTTGCCCTCCATCGCGAAGGCCCACCGCGTCTCGCGGTCGGCGGACAGCTCGGCAGACTCCGTTAGATTGGTCACCTGCCGCCTAAGTTCAGCGACTTGGTCGCGCAACTGCTCGGCCGACTGCCTACTAAGGCTACCGTCGCTTTCCACGCCGACACCCGTGCTGGATCAGAAGAGAAGAGGTTCCGTCGCGTGCCGCGACGCCCGCCGGGCGCCACACGCCACGCCCCAATTCTGCCCTCCTGACGCCTCTATTCCAATAGCATTCTCGGCAAGCAACGCCCCGACGGGGCCCGAGAATCCGCAACCCATGCGACTCCCCGCTCCTGCTCGCTCGGCTGCCAGTCCCCTCGCTTCGTTGAGACCCGTGCGACCCGGTCGTACAATGGCGAGCAGCACGTCTTGCGACGTTCGGCTTACCTAGCACAGGGGCGGTCTCATGAGGTTTGGCGGGGTAGCGGTTCTGGCGTCGGTCGGGATCTTGAGCACTTGGTCCACGCAGGCTCAGGCGGCGCCGGCGACAATTGTGGTGGCCGATTCGGTAGCCGAGTTCTCAAGCGTGCAGGGGCAGGACGGCTGGTACTACGGCTATTACACCGGCGCCCCCAGCTCCCCCGACGACTTCATCCCGATGACCGAGTACGACCCCATCGAGCAGGCCTGGAAGGTCGACGATAGCCTGCCGGCGCCCGTCTACTGGACCATGCTCGACCGGTTTGGTGGGCACCCCAACGGCTCGTACACCAGCAGCGGCCGCACACCCGCCGAGCACCGGGCCGCGCGGAGGTACGTGAGCGAGGTCGCCGGCCTGGTGACCATCGCCGGCGAGCTCGCCGACCGCGACCCGTACCCAGGCACGCTCGGCGCCCGCGGGCACATTCATGTAGACGGGGTGCAGCGGTTCATCACCAACCTGCCTGACGGCTCGCTGCCAATCGGTTACTCGATCGAGGCGGACGTGCATGTTGGCTCGATCATCGACATCGTCATCAACCCGGCCGCCGACGACTACGCCGACCTCACCCGCTTCACGGCCGTCATCACCACCATCGCACCCGAGCCGACCCAGCTCGGCCTGCTGGCGAGCGCCGCCGCGACCCTGCTGCTGCGGCGGCGGACGCCTAGAAAGTCAAGGGAACGCCAATCGACGCTGATTTTCGCTAATGACGGCTCGCGCGGTGATTATCGCCCTCAGCGCTGATTTGTGTCCCGTCGAACTTGCGTCCAACTGGACCGCACCAGAGGATCAACCACAACATGGCTTCCGGAAGACCTTGCGAACAGTGCGGGCGGCGGTGCGGGCCCGACAAGTGCCGCACGGTGGAGTTCAGCCAGAAGAGCGGCCCGGCCGGGCGTGCGGGCGAGCCGACCGAGACCAAGACCCGCCTCGTCTGCCTCGAGTGCGCCGCGCAGCGCGACTCGACCGAGAAGTCGATCGTGCAGGCGGTCTTGTTCGTCCTCGGCGGCCTGGTGGTCCTGCGGCTGCTGGTCGCTTGGCTGGGGTAGGGTGGCCAATCAGAGAGGGGAGCACTGATATCCGCCAGTGGCGTCGCCCCCAATGATTAGCGGCTATTAGCGCTGATTAGTGTTCCCCAGCAAACGGACGGGCCGGTTGCCGCCTTCGCTCTTCGTTGCCTTCTGTCCTTGAGACTCGCCGGGATGAACAGAAGGGAACGAAGACTCCTTGAATATCGGCCGCAAGAATCTCCCTGCAATTGGTTCCTGACACCTTTGCAAGTTCGAATGTGGATTCATTCGAAGTTGCAACCACGGCGAGGGACTGCTAGTAGTGCGAATACAAGAAGGAATAGGGATGCTGTCGGCTCCGGAACACGAACAACTCGGAATCCAACATTCACGGGATTCCCAGTCGGCGGAAACGTATTACGGAAAGATGACGAAAGATCTATTGCTCCGATCGTTGGTCCTGAGTCGCCTCCTCTAAGGCCGAGCAACTCCCCACCCCTGTCATTGACCAAGTCTGCCGCTGTTTCCTCCCACTCGATCACATTCCCACCCTGCCCGATGGTCCTGAAAGGACTCGCCCCACCTGCAAGTTGTACGTCGGCGGGCCCGGTCACCTGGTTCCAAACGGCCGTGCCAGGGTCCGTTCCGCTGGCAACCGGAATTGGCGGCTCATCGCTTCCGGTAGGGTAGTCCCACCAGACCTGGGCGATGGGGTCGTAGTACGCCGCCTTGTACCACTCGTCGACGCTCGGCAGCACGTACACGGCGGCGCGGTTGCGGAAGGGGTTGGCCGGGTTGTAGCCGGCGTCGTCGGGCGACCAGAGCTGGAACGCGCCCTGCTCATCGAACTTGTACGCGGGCGGGTGGCCCTGGTCGGCGTTGAGCCAGTTGACGAACCGGGCCGCTTCGAACCAGCTGAGGCTGGTCGCCGGCTTCTGCGGTCCGCGGTCGTCGAGTGTCAGGCCGAGCGGCTCGCCGGCCAGTTCGCTGAGGGCGTTCGCGCTGCGGACTGCCTCTTCAGGGACCTCGTACTTGCAGATCTGGTAGACGTAGTCGACCCGGCCGGCGGGGTTGGGCGCGCCGGTCGTGTCGGCGGGGTTGCCTGGGGCGCCGATCGTGACGAACGGGATCTCGAAGCGGTGCTCGCCTGAGCCGAACCAGTCGGCGTGGGCCGGCGAGGCGCCCGGGAGCAAGTCAACGAAGAGTAGGCCGACCAAGATCAGTGTCAGCAAACAGACACGCTGCGTGGATCGATCGGCCATCAGTTTTCCTGCTCGGGTCGCGGTTGGGGGGCTTGGCTTTGCGGCGGTGAGGGTCATTCTAGCCCGAAGTTGGTGGGGGCCGCCAACGAGCACTCGCGCGGTGGGGAAAGAGAGCGGGTGATCGCCGGTGGTTGGAGCGACCGCGGCACGGGGTGGGCCTGACGGCCCACGCTAGGTTGAGCGCGGGGGTCGCAATCGATTAGCGTTGATCAGTGTTCCCCCTTTTTATTGCCGCCGTTGAGAGCGATTTCTAGCGCTGCATCGATCCCGACTTCTCACCGGATTTCGGTAGAAATAGGGCCGGTAGCGCGGTCCAATAGAGGGGCTGCAGAAGCTAGGCCCCGAGCGGCCGATCGCGTTCGCGAAACGACTTTTGTCCGCGCTAGCGGGCAGGATCGGACAAAAGTCAGCGGAGGCGGATCAGGGCTGTTTTCGCAACGGCCACAACTGGAACGACTTACGGCGATCTTCGCCGGAAATGGGGCCCGACTTTTGTCGCTATGAATCGATGTCGGAATAGCGGACAAAACTCTACGGGGACAATATTCCGCCGGCACGCTTAGGCAGCCGCACCGCCGAGCGTGCCGATTGCCTGGAGCACGCAGACCACGATGTACAGCAGCAGGGTGACCCACCACACCATCACGACCCGCGCCGGGGGCTGCACGCCGACCGCGTAGGTCAGCAGGCCGGTGACCGCCACCAGGCCGAGCACGACCGCGAGCGCCTTGGCCCCGATCGCGGCGCCAATGCCCATCACCACCGCCGCCACCGTGACGGCGATCATCATGTCCTGGAAGGAGAAGCTGAGGCGGAAGCGGGACTCCTGGACGGCGGCCTCGAGCTCGGCGTCGGCCTCCTCGAGTTCTTCGTCGTACATCGTGGGGGGGCCGCCGATGTTCTCGGTGGCCTGCCGCTCTCGGGAGCGGCGGACTACCTCGGCGCGGCGGGCCGCGGCCTCGTCGATGCGTTGCTGCTCGCGGCGGTTGAGGTACCAGTGGGTGATGATCAGCGCGACGGTCGTGCCGACCATCAGCACCGCGAAGCCGTTGGTCAGCTTGGCGAGCGTCAGGCCGATCGCCAGCACCGCGGTGGCGATCAACAGGTGCTTGGTCTGAAACTGGAACTGGAAACTGTCGGAAGGGTCGAGCATGTGCCGCTCTTCCATCGCCCGCTGCGCGTTGTCGATCTCCAGCGAGTCGGTGGCGTGGCGGAACTCGGCTGCGGCCCGCTGACGGGCGAGCTGCTCGACCGACTCGTCGGGCGCCTCGAGCTCGTAGTCGTCGTCGGCGTCGTGGGAGAGGGGTTCGTGCGGCATAGAACGGGGACGGTCGATCGGGAGGGCAAGGGCTCGATTAGTATCGTGCGGCTGCCCCAGTTTCCCATCCGCGGCCGCGGCAGGCAACCGCAGCGCGGGCAACGGGGAGTATTCGGCCGCCGGACGCCCGCCTGGGGCCGCTTCACGGGGACGGGGCGCATTCCTACATTCAGACTAGTCGATTGACCTACGGAGATACTTCAGACCGATGCACTTCCTGCTCACCGCTCTCGGCAGCTACGGCGACGTGCACCCCATGATCGGCCTCGGCTCGGCGCTGGCGGGGCGGGGGCACGAGGTCGAGCTGCTAGCCAACCCGTACTTCGAGCAGGAGGTTCATGGGGCGGGGCTCGGTTTTATTCCGATGGGCACGGCCGAGGAGTACCTCGAGCTGACCCGGCACCCCGACTTGTGGCGGCCGCGGCAGAGCCTGCCGATGATCGTCCGCCAGGCGAGCCTCAAGTACCTGGCGCCGATGCACCGCACGGTCGCCGAGCGCTGCCGCCCGGGCGAGACCGTCATCGCGGCCCACGGCCTCGACCTGGCGAGCCGCGTGGTCCGCGACCAGGGCCTGGCGCCGGTCGCCTCGGTGACGTTCGCGCCGCTGGCCGTGTGGAGCAGCACCGCGCCGCCCAAGCTGCCGGTGGCGTTGGCCAGGCCGTGGCTGCCGCGGTGGGTCAACGCGACTCAGTTTGCGATCGGCGAGCGGTTGGGGCTGCGGCCGTTGATCGCGCCGGAGCTGAACAAGCTGCGGAGGGAACTCGGTCTGCCGCCCGCCGGCCGGCTGATGCCCGACTGGTGGTACGCGGGCGCGTGCAACGTGTGCCTGTTCCCGGAGTGGTTCGCGGCCCCACAGCCCGACTGGCCGAGCGGCTCGGCGTGCGTCGGCTTCCCCCAGTGGGACGGCGGCCAGCAGCGGCCACTGAGCGACGCTTGCCAGGCGTTCCTCGACGCTGGCGAGCCGCCGATTGCGTTCACGCCGGGCACTGCCAACCGGCAGGGCGAGCGGTTCTTCGCCGACGCGGTCGACGCGTGCGTGCGGCTCGGGCGGCGGGGGGTGCTGCTGACCAAGTTTGCCGAGCAGCTGCCGGCGGACCTGCCGGACGTCGTGCGGCGGTTCGAGTTCGAGCCGCTCAGCCAGCTGCTGCCCCGCTGCGCGGCGTTCGTGCACCACGGCGGCATCGGCAGTTCGTCCCAGGGGCTGGCGGCGGGCGTGCCGCAACTGATCCGACCGCTGGCGTTCGACCAGCACGACAACGCCGAGCGGCTGCGGCGGCTGGGGGTGGCGGAGGAGCTCTCGCCGCGGCGGTTCGCCGGCCAATCGGCGGCCGAGGCGCTCGGGCGGCTGATCGGCTCCGCAGCGGTCGGCGCGAGCTGCCGCCGCTACGCCGAACAGTGCGATGGCCGCGCCGCCCGCGACCGGGCGTGCGACCTGCTCGAGGGGCTGCTTGCGGCCGACGCCGACCGTCCGCCTACCATCAAGCCGGTGGTTAGTAGCGGACCGTAGACTGGTACTGGTTGGCGACCCGCGAAGGGTCGGTCCCGGGCGCCAGCGAACCGGCCGTTCCGGTGGCGGCCTGCAGCGCGGCGACCCGCGCCGCGACCTGCGGCTGGGCGCCGTTGATCGAGAGCGAGCGCTGGTAGTTGGCGAGCGCCTGCTGGTAGTCGCCCGCCTGGTCCCGCAGCCGGCCGAGCGCCGTGAACGCCCGCGCGTCGGTCGGGGCGACCTCCAGCGCGGCGATCAGCTGGGCCTTGGCCTGCTCGAGCTGGCCGGTCTCCTCGAGGAGTCGGGCGAGCTCGATCCGCGGGTTCGGGTTCTGCGGGCTGGCGGAGCTCCAGTTGTTGAGCAGGCGGAAGGCCGACTCGCGGCGGTTGGTCTCGCTGAGCAGCACGGCCAGGCCGCGGTAGCACTCGACGTGGTTCGGGTTGCGTTCGAGGCACTGATTGTAGAGCACCTCGGCCTGCTTGATGTCCTCGGGGCGCTGGTACATCGAGCCCGCTTTGTGGAGCGAGGCGGCCAGGTTGTAGTAGCCGTCGGGGGAGTCGGGGTTGGTGGCGATCGCCTCTTGGAACTTGGCGGCCGCCTGGTCGTAAGCCCCCTGCGTGTAGAGCCGCACGCCCTCGGCATTATTGGCTTGGCTGTTGACCGTGTTGCAGCCGCTCAGGCAGACGAGCGAGAGCAGCAGGGCGGGGGCGGCCCAGGGGCGCGGGTTTTGGCAGTTTGAGAGCACGTTCGGTTTCTCCGCGTCGGCCGGATCGGGTGGGCGGGGACCGCCCAGGACCCGCGGACCGTACCAACCCGCCCAAACGGACGCAAGGCGAGCGAAATGGCCCTCGTTTTCGCGCTAGATCGGCCGCACGGCGCGCCCTGTCGCGCATGTTTGACTCACACGCAACGACTGGCCAAACCTGCAAATCCGCCCGAACTGTGTATTTTTCCAGGACCCTCTAAAACGCAGGCCCCGGCCCCCGATTGGAACCCTAGCGACACCCCATCCCACCCTGACTGCCCTGCCCGACGGCTTTCCCCAACCGTCAGCCCCGCCCGGGCGATCAGACCCACGCCGACAAGGAGAGACCAGGTGGCCAAGACCAAGACCGCAGCTAAGAGCACCAGCAAGAAAGTCGCAACCAAGACCGCCAAGAAGACGACCAAGAAGGCCTCTCCGAAGAAGAAAGCCGCCAGCAGCAAGGCGGGAGCCAAGGAGGTCAGCGTCGACCGCCGCCGCACCGCCCGCCGCACGAAGGAGGAGACCGCAGAGCAGCCCGCGGAGGCCCCAAAGCTGGAGCGTCGCGAGAAAGTCAGCCGGCGCCGCCAGATCGACCCGACCACCTGCGAGCGTGACTACTCGGACTGCGAGGTGCAGTTCATGAACGCCCTGGACGACTACAAGCGGAAGAGCGGCCGCATGTTCCCGACCTGCAGCGAGGTGCTAGAGGTGATCCGCGGCCTAGGCTACGTCCAGCTCTCGCCGGCGGAACTCGCCGCTCGCGCGCCGGCCGAAGAGACCGACCTCGAGGCCCAGGCCGAGACCGAGGCCCAAGAAGCCCTGGCCGAATCGGCCGAGCTCGCCGCTACCGAGTAGCCGATTATCCGGCGCCGCCGGCCATCAGCGACCAAAAGAACACGAGGCCCGCTCTGCCGAGCGGGCCTCGTGTCTGTTTACTGTCAGCCGCCACAAGCGGCGCCGCGTCAGCTGGTCGACTGCACGTCGTGGAAGACGTCGCGGAGTTCGCTGGTCGACGCGTCCGAGATGCGTTTGCCCCGCTGCTCGAGCCGCTCGCCAACCTTGATGAGCGTTTCCTGCATGCGGCCGTGGGTCTCCTCGGACCCGCCGGCAAGCAGGAAGTCCTTGCCGCGGGTCAGTCTCTTGTGACCGTCCTCGGCGTCGAACGCCAGGCCGAGCACGCCCGACTTCTGCTTAGGCTGATTAGACTTCAATTCGATCGTTCCCGTACGGAAAGAAAACCAGCGGCGCCGCGCTTAACGTCGCCGCGACATCTCGCGAAGGATATCCGCCGCGGCTTCCCGGCTGTCCTTTGTGCCCGGCTTCTTAGGGAGCTCGGGCAGCTTGCCGAAGCGCTTCTTGTCTTTCTTGTCCTTCTTGTCACTGCCGCTGTCGTGTTCGGCTTCTTCGCCGCCCTCCGCCAAGACATCTTCAGCGTCGGCGTCCGTTGCGGCTTCTCCGGCGGGAGCAGCGATCTTCGACGACCGGGTCTCGTCGACGCGGAAGCTCATCGTCTCGCGCATTGAGACCGACGACGTCGGGTCGCCGCCCAGCAGCCAGTTGCTGATGTCGTCTTCCGCGACGTCGCCAGCAGCCTGATTCGCGGCGCGGTCTACCGCCTCGGCGACACTCTTTACCGGCGGCTTCTTCGCCGACTTGAGCTCGGCGCCGGCGGCGATCATTTCGAACTCAAGCGGACCGACCTTCAGCCGGTCGCCGATACTGAGCGGCGTCTCGGACTCGATACGCTCGCCGTTGACGAGTGTTCCGTTCCGGCTGCCGAGGTCGCGCACGCTTACGCCGCTCTCACGCGTCAGCACGACACAGTGCCGACGGCTAATAGCGTCGCTGCCCGCTCGCAACGTACATTCACTGGAGCGCCCAATCAGGAACTTCGATCGCTTCAATGGGATCTCGGTTCCCTCCTTAGCGCCCGCCAAGACTTTCAACTTCATGTTGAGCCCCCATTCCTCCGCACGAGGAGTTTACAAACAAAAAATAGCGACGTGCGTGCGGAGAAATACTCGATCAATCTTGCCTACAGCCTTACCGCGGAGTGGGTACTAAGAAATGGATGACAGCTCCTGCGACTCGGCATTCGACCTCCAACGCCAGCCGGCTTGCCAGCTGGGTGGGCGTTCTCGGGCTACTCGTCCCGGACACCCTCTACGACTAGTACGCAAATTGTATACGCAAAAATGGCTCTTGGGATTGCATTATTGCGCGTTCTTGTCACTCTTTTTCCACGCGGCAACCCTGCGGCTTCCTGCACGACAGGCGTCTGAATCGTGCTCCAAGGCTCTCATCGACCATCCTGACGCCCGGCGATTAGCGCCGGTAGGTCCAGGCGTCGCTCCCGAACTTGCTTGCCAAAATCCCCTGAGCCTCCTCTTCAAGCTTAGTCTGGGGACACTCTGAAGTGTGGAGTTCGAGCGATAGTCTGCTAGATAACCGAGGCAGCCAAGCCTCGGCCAGCCCACCGGCTGTGATCTCCTGACCGATAAGTTCTTCGATACCAGGGAGTTCGGGCGCTCGCGGAGAGGCCTGCAGCAGAATACTGCCGTGCTGGAGAATAGCCCCCTGACGCTTCCGCTGACTGCTCCCTCCCACTTTGTGGCATTGGTCGACCGTTTCCGGCAGCCCCGCCGCCGCGGAGCGGATCAGCAGGTCGCCGACTGAGCGACGAAGAAAGCAGAGGAAGGGGTCTTCCGACCGCGGCCGCGACGGCGGCGGCTGGCACAGCTCGACCGCAACTCCCGCGGGCGGTGAGAAGTCCTGCTGCAGAGTATCCCGTAAGGTTTCGTGCGCGGCGAAATAGAGGGCGTAGGGGTCGCGGGAGTATACCAGCACTGGCGGGACCGCCAAGCTGTACGTCAGCTCGCGATCGTGAACGATCGCACCCCCGCCGCTATGCCTGCGGACCACCGGGCATCCGGTGCTTTGCTCGTGCGAGGCGCGATCGGACTCGCTCTGAAAGTAGCCGAGCGACAACGTTGCGGGCGTCCACTGATAAAGCCTGAGCGTGGCGACTCCCTGCTCGGCGGCCAGATTGAGCAGGGCCTCGTCGAGCGCCATGTTCCACGCCCCGTCGGCAGGGGAATCGTTCCGCAGGCCGCACGCCAGACGCATCGCATCCTCCTCACGCTCAGCCACAGTAGCACATCACCGGCTGCCGCGCGGCCTGGACTTCGTCGGGCCTGCTGATCGTGGTGGTGTGCGGCGCGTCGTGCAGCAACTCGGGGTCTTCCTCGGTGATCCGGAAGAGCGTCTCCGCGAAGTGATCGAGGGTCTCTTTGCTCTCAGTCTCGGTCGGCTCGACCATGATCGCTTCCTTGACGGTCAGCGGGAAGTAGACCGTCGGCGCGTGGTAGCCATAGTCGAGCAGCCGCTTGGCGACATCCATCGCGCTGACGCCCTTTTCTGCCTTGAGCTTGGCGCCGGTCGCGACAAACTCGTGCATGCAGCGGTCCCCCTGAGGAACCGGCAGGAAGTGCTTCACCTTACTCAACAGGTAGTTGGCGTTCAGGACAGCCATGTCGCTCACCCGCCGCAGGCCGTCGGGCCCGTGGGCGCGGATGTAGCAGTAGGCCCGCACCAGGACGCCGGTGTTCGCGAAGAACGACCGCACGCGGCCAATCGATTTGGGGCGGTCGAACTCCAGGGCGTAGGCGTCGCCCTGCTTTACCACGAGCGGAGTCGGCAGGTAGGGCGCGAGCGCCTCGCTGACACAGATTGGGCCGGCTCCGGGCCCACCGCCGCCGTGCGGCCCACTGAAGGTCTTGTGCGGGTTGTAGTGCTGCATATCGGCGCCAAAGTCGCCGGGCCGGGCCACCCCGAGCACCGCATTCATGTTGGCTCCGTCGAGGTAGATCAGGCCGCCCTTGGCGTGCACCGCGTCCGCAATCGCCCGCATCGACGGCTCAAACACGCCTACCGTGTTCGGGTTGGTGATCATGAAGACGGCGATCTGATCGTCGAGCTTCGAGTGAAAATCGTCCATGTCGACCGCGCCGGTCGGCAGCGTCTTGACGGTAACCGTCTGGAAACCCGCCATCACCGCGCTGGCCGGGTTGGTGCCGTGGGCGCTGTCCGGAACGAGCACCTTGGTGCGGGCTTCGCCGCGGTCGCGGTAGTACGCCGCCGCCACCCACAAGGCCGCCAATTCGCCGTGCGCCCCAGCGGCCGGCTGCAGGCTGCACGCGGGCAGGCCCGAAATCTCGCTGAGGTACTGCTGCATCTCGTAGAGCAGCCGGAGCATCCCTTGCAGCGACTCCGTCGGCTGGTAGGGGTGCACGTCCGCCATGCCCGACAGGGCCGCGGCCCGCTCGTTCCGCTTGGGGTTGTGCTTCATCGTGCACGAGCCGAGCGGGTAGAAGTGCGTGTCGACGCTCATGTTCTGGGTCGACAAATTAACAAAGTGCCGCACCACCGCCGGCTCAGAAAGCTCCGGCAGCGCCGGCAGGTTCTCCGCCAGCATCGAACTGGGCAGCAGGTCCGCGACACGGCTCTCGGGTACGTCGCAGACCGGCAGTCGCGTGGCCCGCCGTCCGGGCTTGGAGAGTTCGAACAGCAGCTGCGTATCACGCGTGTTCTTCATAGGGGGGCTTCGTGCCGTGACTGGATGGCGGGTGGGGAGGGGTCTCGCGCCGGGTCCCCCTCAACAGATCTGGGAACGCGACGGGTGATAGCAGGGATTATAGCCGCCTGCCGACCAAGTCGACAGCGGTCTGGCGCCGCAAGGTTTCCGCGACCGGCGTGACCCGGCCGACCGCCACAGGGGGGAACGCGTCGCTGTCGAAACGAGTCGAGCGGCGCCGCCGCCAAGCCGATGCACTGACAGTCGGGACAACTCGTCCGGCGCCAGCGGTCCCAGTAATCCCGTTGGACGCCTGCGGCGGATCTTGGTACCGTGCCCGACCGCGGGGCGCCCGGTGCGCCCGGCGTTCGCCCCGGAAAAGGAGTTCCCCGTGCGTCGCTTCCCCCGAACCCAACGCCGCCGTCAGCTGTCACTCAGCGGGTCGCTGGCTGTCGCGATCGCCTGCTGCACGGGCTGTGGGGCCGGCACGCGGATGCCCAGCCTGTTCCACCCCGGCACCGCTGGCCAGCAGCAGTACGACGCCATCTACCACGACCCTTACCCGCTCAACGACGTCGCCCCCGAGATCGTCGGCGGCCGTCCGCGTGAGTACCAGCGTGAGGTGCCGCAGGTCACGCGGGGCAGGCTGTTCCGAGCTCCGCAGGCCAGCTCCAACGCTTATTAGGCGGGGCCTTGCCAGCGGACGCCGGTAGCAAGAGAATACTGGCTTGCCGCATTCGGGCTTCACGGGCCGCGGCCCGGCCCGTAAGGCAGAAATCGCCACCAGTCTGGCGTGCGAAATCGCTTGTCCCCGTAGCTCAACTGGATAGAGTGTCGGCCTCCGAAGCCGAAGGTTACAGGTTCGAATCCTGTCGGGGATACTCTCGCAACCGCCGCCGTTCGGTGGCGATCTCCGCTCCGGCTCGCCAGAACGGCCCGCCCGCGATTCTTACCACGACAGCCATCCACGCTTGCGGCGTGGGCGTCGACTCACCATAATTCCGGATCTACTGCACTCGTCGCACATTGCCGGAGTGGCGGAATTGGCAGACGCGCTGGATTCAAAATCCAGTGGGAGTAATCCCGTGAGGGTTCAAGTCCCTCCTCCGGTACTATTGACTGTGCAACGACTTGCGGCGATTTTCGCCGCTCTTCTGCAACGCTCGATTTTGCGAAGTGTCCCCCAAAGTGTCCCCCTGGGCCTCCCACAGGGCCTTGGCGGTCGCTTCCGCGTCGTCGCCGACGTAGTAGCCCATCGTTGTGGTGATGCTCGAGTGCCGCATCAGCTCGCGTAGTACGGTCGGCATCACCTTGCGGGACCAGCGGGCCCCAAACGCGCGACGCAGGTCGTGCGCCGATGCGAACTTCCGCTTCCCGTCGGTATCGTCCACCACCACGCCGGCCGCCTTGCCGATCGCCGACACGGTGCTGCCTACCTTCGTGCGGTTGCCCTCCACCTTGAAGACTCGGCCACGCCGCTGCGGGTCCGGGACCCTCTGCAGCAGCTCGGCAAAGTCTGGGGTGATCGGCAGGATTCGGTCTCGGTGCCCCTTCTCGGCCTCTGCAGGGATCCTCAGCATCGGGTAGGCGCCGGACAGGTCGACCACGATCGCCCCCGGCTTGGCGTCCCAGGAGAGCGTCAGAGACTCGCTAAGCCGCAAGCCAGACAACCACAGCCCCCGCAGGTAGAACGTCCACAGAGCCTCGTCGGGGGCGTTCTCGGCGACCTTCTGCAGCATCCGCTCGAACTCCTCGAGCGTGATCGGGCGCCCCCGCATGAGTTTGGCGCCGGCGACGCGCTTGGGCATCTTGAAGGTGGGGACCGCGGCGAGCAGCTTCTCGCCGTGGGCCCAGTTGCTGACGGCCTTCAGGCAACGCAGGTGCCTGGCAATCGTCGCTGGCCGACATTTGGCCTCCCGCAACTTGGCGGCGAACGCGGTCACCCTGGGGGTCGTGAGGTCGCCCAGCCGCTTCGGTTTGCAGTGCTCCTCGAACTTGTTGAGCGTCGCGCAGTAGTTGACCGCGGTACCGGGCGCGAGAGTCACCAGCCAATTGTCGGTGTAGAACTCGCGAAACTGGTCCCACGCCATTGCCGCCGACTTTCGGTAGCGTCCTTCCTGTAGCTCGGCCTCCCACTTCGCGGCGGCCTTGGCGGCCTCCTTGGGGCTGGTCTCGCCGGTGCTGCGGGTCTCTTCCTCCCCGGTCAGCGGGCACCGGAACCGCATGTAGAGGTACTTGCGGCCCTTGCTGACCACGTGCACCTTGATTGCGTGCATCGTTCAACCTTTCGTTTTGGGTTAGAATCTCGGCGCTTCACCACTGATCCGACGATCGGAGATCGCTGTGCAGATTGCTCTTTTCTTGGCCGACGCCGCACCCACCTGGCTACCGATTGCCGGCTTCGCTCTCGGTGCCATCGGTACGGTTCTCGGAATACTCAACTTCTGGCGGAATGTGGTCCGCGATCGCCCCAAGCTGAGAGTTACGCCGACGCAGGCAATTGGGGTCGGGAATCGCGCAGGCGTCAGGTTTGTGGGTGTCCATGTGGTCAACATGTCGACCTTCCCCCTCACGATCACCGGCGCTGGTTGGATCATCCCCGAGGTGGAAGCCAAAAAGCATCGCGCCCACGTGATTCCAGACCAGCCGCCCGTCATGGGCGAAAACATCCCGGCAACCATCGGACCCAGAGAGGCCGCCTCGTTCGTTATGCGGGCGAAGCCGGAGACAGCTGAGAAAGGCATGACCTATACGGGCGTCTGGGCAAAGACAGCATGTGGGTTCGAAGTTCGAACGAAGATCAAGCACCTCGACAGTTCCTTTCGAGTGTTCGTGGCGGGTGCGGATCAATTTCAATGAGCCCGACCGCAGCAGTGAGCAGCCGGCGTCATTCGTCACGATCGCTTGTCGCCCCACCTGGTTGCGCCGCCGGATCTGGCGTCGATCGCTAGTCGCCGTTGTCGGCGGCCCTGCAGGGATACCTATCGAGCTGCTGGGCGGCTCGCTGCTGCCCCCACGCTCGGAGGGATTCGACCTCGAAAAACACGTGGTTGCCGTCGCGGAAGTGCGGGGCGCGCGGCTGCTGGGCTTCCTGGCTGCACCAGTGCTCGAGGATCCAGCGACGTGTTAGCCCGAGCTCGGCCGCCAGGGCTTCGATCGAGACGATAGGGAGGCTCAGCGGCCGCGTGGTGGGCGAGTTGGCACTTTCCATGATTGACTCCGTGATCGTTGACGAGGGGCGTTCTCACAGGGGCTGGCGAGTACTTCGCCGCCAAATTCGGCGGCCCTGCAGGGATACTTCTCGAATCGATGGCCCGGGCGCCAGACGCTATCCGGTGCGTCTGGCGCGACGGGCTCGAAATGGCTACCAGCTGAACTCCACGGACTGATCCCCAACCGTCAGACGCGGCGCCTGCTGGCGGATCCGCTCGCACTCGCGGGCGATCTCCTCGAGGGAGGGGACCCACCCGCGTAGATGGCAGTTGCTGCGTCGGGCTTGCTCCTCCTTAGGCTGCTGGTGGTAATGCTGGCCTCTGGCGATGATGCGTACGGTCGTGCCAGCAAGACCAGTCGCGGTCGCTACGTCGATCCACGCGGCACCGGTCTCGAGCAGCCGCTCGACTTCGGCGACCTTGGCCTCGGAGAGTGTTTTGAGAGGCTTCATCGGGGCATGCCCCCTCTCGTCAGGGCGCCGGAGGCCGCCCGTTGCCCGCGACACGAGTCCTCGAGAGTTTGGCGCCGGACGTTGCCGGCCAGCTTGGGAGCGCTGTCGACGCCGTCGACCGCCAGTGCGGTTACTAGGGCGGCGACAACCTCGGCGTGCCATGCCTCAACTGGCAGAGGGCGAGTCAGCACCAGTCGAATCGCCTTGTTCGTCCAGTCGTCCAAGGCACATCCCGAGGTGAGCTTGTCGACCAGCTGAAACCGTTCCGCGATCGGCGAGCCGGGCTTGCCCGAATGCTCGACCCATTTCACACGGAGCCAGTGGTCCAGGGCGATCTGGAATCCCGACCAGGCGTTTTCGAAGTTGCCCTCGGCGAGCTCCTCACGAGCAGAGCCCACGATCTCGGGCAGGCTGCTGTGGGGGTCTCTCCACGCTGGGGCGGAGGGGGTTGAGACGGGCGATAGCGTACGCGTCCGCAGAGCTGCGGTTGCCATCGTATTGGCCTTTCCAGCGCCGGCAGAATGTCGGCGCATAAAGAAAGCGCCGAGGTGCACTGGCGTTGTCAGGCGGCGTAGAACCACCCGGGGGCCTTACGGACTCCCCACACCTGCGCACCTCGGCGCTCTGTTTTCTACGAGAGTTTGACATCTCTTCTTCTACGTGCTGTGGTCGGCAGGTGCGAGCAATCGCAGCCGCCAGCCGGGTAGCTTTGACCCCCGGATTATTGCTCAAATCGTCGGCGGGGGGAAGGACCGACAGACGCGGCCGCTAGCAGGCTACTCCTGACGTGAACCGCGGTCGACGCGGTCGGCGGATTCGACCGCGTCGGCAGTTCGCTCGGCGGCGGTCGCTGCTCGCTCCTGCAGCTCGACTAGGCTGCTCCTCATCGCCCGCAGCTCTTCCAGCATCTCATTGGTCTCGCTCGCAAACGCCGGATCGTTTTGCTGCAGGTGCCACGCGGTACGCTCAGCGGTGGTCAATGATCCTCGAGGCACCGCAGGGGAAATCCGCTCGAGCTCGCGGACCCTGTTGTCGAGTTCCGCGATCGCCTCGCTGCGGCTCATGGTTTCGCCGACACGGCTGTAGATGCCAGCCTCGGTCGTTGCCCGCGGGAACCAGTTTGTGGATCGGCCTAGTTTGCCGGTGCGTACGCGCGAGGAGGTGTCACCCAGCAGATCGTACACGTCGTTGGCCGCATTCAAGCTCAGCTCGGCGTCAGCGAACACCCGTCGAACCTTGTCCGAGCCGGCGGCCACCACGAGCTCGGTGCTCGCGGCTCGCGAAAACTTACCGCTGCCCACCCAATCGAGAAGCCCTCGCCCGTGCGACGCAATGCTCGCCTCGTCTGCGAGGCTCTGCTTCACACGGCTGAACTCCATCGCGAGCGGGGAGCGGCTACTGCGTACGAACTGCTCGAGCTCGCCCTGCGCTTCGATCGGGCCGCCTAGGCTGCCGAGAAAGTCATCTGCCAGCGATTTGTTAGACCGCACCGCCTGCAGACGCTCACCAAATGTGTCCACGTTTCCAGCGACCTTCCCCGACTTGATCGCTTCGGCGACGAACTGCTCGAGCCGAGAGCCGAAGTTGAGCGCGGCGGTCCTGGTGGTGTTCCCCTCGGGGTCCACCAGCCGGTTCGACAGCGCGGCGAACATCGCACCCGATTCCTGATAGGTGAACTCGCTGTTGGCCAGTCCCCCCATCGTCTTAGGGATCGCCAGCAGCTGCTTTTTTGGGTCGATCACGCGGGACGCGGCGCCCACCTTGTTGAGCACGCCCAGATTGAACGCCGGGTCGACGCGGTTGGTCGCCTTGGAAACGTCCGACAGGCCGCCGGCCGTGACGGCGATATTTCCCGGAGAGTTTGGGTTGTAGCCCGCGGCCGCTCGCACGTTACTGAATGCGGCGTTCACGTTGCCGCCTGAGCCGCTGAACGCGTCGGCAAGGGCGACGTCGATAACATTCTGATCCTGACCGAGCGACGATCCGAGCTTGTCGGCGCGGGCCAGGAAGGCGGTGCGCTGCGCCGCGGGCAGGACCGCAATATTCTGCTTCAAGGTTTCGCGGGCCTGCGCCGCGCCAACCTGAGTTGCATTGACTCGTTCGCTCGCCTCACGCAGCAGGTTGAGCTCGCGTCGAACCAGCTGCACGGCCGAGCCTGCAGACAGGAGCCCGGTCGCCATTGACGTCACCTGCCCGAGCAGCTTGGAACTAAAGGCGGAATTGCTCGCCGTCGTCACCCGCTCCATCTGCTGACGGTACTTGCCGGCGAGCAGCTCGGCGCCGTCGATCGCCTCACCGGCGGCCAGGCGGTGCAGGACGCTCGCGTAGGTGGGGCTGGTGTTCATGCGTGGCAGTCCGGGCAGACGGTCTCGAGTTCGACCAGGCCGCTCCGTTCCGGCTTCTTACGCCACTTGGAGCCCCACCTGTACTTGCCGCAGTGGACGCAGCAAGCGATCGTCTGCCCGCTGGCGATCGCCTCACTGCGTTCTGTTTCGCCAGGGTCTCGCAGCACGCCGGCCTCTTCCCATCGCGTGCTCGTGCACCGCCACCGCTTGAGCTCGTCGAGCACCACGGTGCCAATCGCGGCCAGGCCGGCCGCGCCGTGGCGAGCGGCGACACGTTCGATGTCGTCGACAAGCTTCGTGGGCACCTCGACGGTCATGTCTTCAACCGCGCGGAGCACAACCTCGAGCTCGTCGTCGTTGAGCTTTGCCGGCCTGTAGTCTGTGCAGAGTCCCTGCACGAGCTCGATCAGGTTCCAGGTGCCGTCGAGATTCCGTCCACGGAGTTCGGGGTGGTCCTTTAACTTGTGTCGCGGCACGCCGGCAATTTGCGCCGCCACGTCTTGCGGCAGCCGCAGAAGACTTGCCGGCTTCCCGCCCGCTGCCCTACTCGTCTTCGCCATTAGCTGCTCCGGTTATGGGGGAGAGAGAGAATCCGCCGGACCCGATTTTCCCAGATCCTGCACGCAAAAAATCCTGTCGATCGCTCCTGGCGGAGCCCCCGCGGGGGGCCCGGGGAAGGACCCCAAGCCCCCCCCGCCCCCCCCGGGGGCAGCCCGACGGCCTCCGCCGAGGCCAAAAGCCCTGCGTCTCAGCGGCCCAGCAGGCCGCCTCGCGGGCCTAGTCGGGCACGACCCTCACCACGTCGTCGGTCGCCGCGGTGATCGCCACGCCGACGCGTACGGTCCCTGACGCCGCCACCTTGCCGTCGGCCGCCTGGTAGACCGCGCCAAGCGTGACCTCGCCCGACGCCTCCACCACCAACACCGCCGCCGCCGACCGCATCGCCACCCGCGTCGGCCCATCGCCGTGAAGGGCGTCGCTGGGCAGCGTGGCCGCGATTACGTCTGTCGACGCCGCCGCCGCGAGGGCCAGCTCGCCTGATCCGTCGAGCCGCACCAGCCGGGCGCCTGGCAGGCGCTCGCTGGCTGGGAACCACGCCAGCGGTTCCGTTAGTTCCTCGAGTCTGGTTGTCATCGTACTAGTTCCTTGGGAATGAGAGGTGAGGTAAGGCGCCGCCGGCCGCCCCGAAAGCCGATCAAAAAGGGGCGGCCGACGACGTTCCCAACACCTACAGCGGTAAGGGCTTCTTGCGTCCTTCAGCGACGAACAGCTCGCGGGCCTTCGGGTAGGCGCTGAGAACCGCGTGCAACGCCTGCCGCGGTCGCAGCCCACGTTCCTCGGCGAGCTCCGCAGCCGCCGCTTTGATTTCGGCGACGCTGGTGAATTGGTGGTCGGGTTCGCGGTCGACCATTCTTGAGTGACTGGGCATCTGGGGTTCCTCCTATCGGTTCAAAGATCCGGCAGCACGCCGCCGCCGACTTGGTTGACTACAACATTTCCAACGTCAGACAGCCGGTCGCCGCCCACGCGTGGACGGGCGCCTCGGCCTCCTCGAGCATGGCCGCGACACGCGGCCGCAGCTCGTCTGCCTCGGCCAGCAGCTCGGGCAGCACGCGTTGCACCTGGTCCCGTCGAAACTCCTCGATCACGGTTGCATCAATGTGTCGCCCCGGGCCGTGCCGCCCGCCTGTGACGATCGCCGCGGGGCACTCGCGAGCGAGGAAGCACCACCAGGCTCCACTGGTGGCCTCATGCGCCCACTTGTAGACGCGACCGCTGGCCCACCGACTGCGAATGCCGTCGATCTTTCGATCCAGCACCTGCAGCCGCACGCCCTCCTCGCTGCGGTGCACGTCCGCGACGCCCTCGTCGCGGCGCCGCTGCAGCTCTTTGGGCGCCCGGCTGCACACCATCGCAAACTGGCTCCGCGCCCGGTTTAGATGTGACTGCGCCTCGGCTCGCGTCTTGCGCAACCCGGCGAGCCTCGCCTCGAGGCGTTGGATCTGTTGCAGCAGCACCGGCCCCGCTTCGACGCCGGCAAGATCATCGACAGTCGCGGCCGCCTCGTTCTCCGCCCGCACTGCTTCCGCCAGGGCGGTTTCTGCGGCGCTGATCTCCTCTCGCGTGGCGCCGTTGGCGATCGCCTGCAGGACTCCCTGCCGTGAGCTGATCACGCGTCGCAGCTCCGGCTCGTTCCGCACGTCGTCGAACACCGCCGCTACCAACCGCCACTCCTCCGGGTCGATGTCCAGCCGCTGGCAGTTCGCCGCATCCTGGTTTCGGTCGGCTAGTCGGTTGAGCACCGCGTGCGCGGCGACGATCCGACGCTTCTCGCGCAGTGACTCCTCGTGCAGAATCTCGTCGACATGGTCGCCGGCTCCCGTCTCGGCACGCTGCGGCGTTTTCTTGGCGGTGCGGCGTTTCCGCTTCGGCGGTTCCTCGACTGCGACAACTGCGGCAGGAGCCGCGTCGGTGGTCTCTCCGTCGTGTAACGTTTTTGGGTCGAAGGGTGGCATAGGGTAGGGTCGCCTCCTGTGTGGGGGGGAATGGGGTCGCGGGCGTTAGCCTACGCTTGCCGTGGCCGCTCGTACCGCTTGGGTGGTTCGTACTTCTTGAGACCGGCCTGCGCTCGATACTCGTCGACCTCGGCGGCCAGTTCGGGATGAGATTCCCGAACTTCTTCGTGGTCGCATTGGAACGCTTCCTCGACGTCGTTCACGCCTGCGAGCTGACAAACGAGCGCGTTGTACTCTGCCAACGCCCGCTTGCCGCTCGCGAGCTGCTGGTCGTGGCGCTTCTCGGCCGCTGCGTCGGCTTCCGCGAGCACGTCCTCGAGCAGACCAACTCGGTCGGCAAGCTTGAGACTCACGGCGCTGGCGCCGACCCACACTTCGCCAGTCGAGAGCCTCAGCAACTCGCTCGGGCTCATGCGTTCAGTCTTCAAAACGTCCAGGTGGAAAAGCCGGAGCAGGCTGTCGACGTGGGACTGCATCCATGCGGCTTCTTCGTCGCTGATCGCCTGACCAGCGACGCCGACAGCCTTTAACGACCCGGTGCGTGCCCTAACGACCCGCACGCCGAGGCGCTGGTGCAGCTCGTGGTCGTCGACTGCGAGCAGGAAAACTCCTATCCCGCCCGTTAAGCAGCTCGGCGCCACCACCAACGGGCTAGCGGCCGCCGCAATCCAGAACGCGGCCGACGCACACAGCCCCTCGGCGCAGGCGACCACCGGCTTACGATCGCGGGCCTTTCGGATCGCGGCCGCCAGCTCGGGCACGCCCTCGATCGACCCGCCGCCGCTGTTGACCCACAGCACGATGCTGGCAACGCCGTCGTCCGCGGCCAGCCGGTCGACTTGGCGTCGGACCGATCGCAGGTATTCGCCGTCGAGATAGCCGACCAGCTCCACGACAGCTGCCCGACCGTGCCCGAGTCTGCCGCGGCCCTCTCGGTAGCTCGCTGCGACGGTCTCGCGCGGGGCCGCTCGCAGAGCCTCGATCGCTTCGAACGACATGGGCAGGCAGGCCAGCGGCCGCACGGATTGGATGCCGGGGGTTGAGTGCGTGCTCATTTGGACTGCTCCGGTCGAATGTCGGTGAGTAGGGCGAACAATCTCCGGGCGTCGCCCGTGGCGACCGCCCTGTCGGCAACGAGATGCCCCAGCACCTGCGCAAAGTTGGGCCGGTTAGTGTCGTCCCGCAGCCGGCCGGCCAACGCCGTTAGTAGGGCCGCACCTGCGTCGACGAGATCGTGCTGGGCCGTCGGGTACCGGCCGGCGACTTCGCCGACGCCGAGGAGGACCCGCTCGTCATCGGCGGCGACGGTCCCAGCGTGTTGAACAAGAGCTGCGGCCGCACCTGCGACCCCGGCGGACTCGATGAACGCAGTGGTCGGTACCTTCGCGGCCGCGGCCTCCAATCGCATCAGCGCGACACCGAAGCCGCGCAGCTGCTGGGCTCGCGAACTGATCCGCAAGAGCAGGCCGGCCGCGCCAGCCTGCACGGCCGCGTCGATCGCCGCGGCGAGCTGCAGCCACTCCGCGTGGCGAATCGCCCCGAAGGCTTCCACGACGGCGACGCTGGCGACGTCGATCCGCCACGTCGGCACGGCGACCTCGAGGTCGGCCAAGTGCGGCGGCAGCTGGTCCAGGGCGCCCGCCCAGAGTTCGGCTTGTTTGGGTGCAGGGCTCACAGGTCAGGGCCTCCAGTAGCCAATGCCGCCACCAGCGCGGCCCGCCACATGCGTGGGGCAACCCGCCGAGCCATGTCGCCCGCCGCAGGGTCGCGGAACAGGAATCCGGCAAGGCGTTCGACGTCGGCGGGTTCCATCGCGTCGAGCTCGGCGCCGTGCAGGCCCTCGAGCCTCTCGCGGTCGGCGGCGACGGCGCGACGTCGTTCGCGCATCTCGGTCGCTGTGGGGGCGGTTCTAGACATCACGCGACCTCCATGACTTCGGGGTTCATCCAACGCGCCGGGTCCTCGTCGAACACTCGCAGCACGGCGAGCTGCTGGGGGAGCCCGGCGCGGGCCTCGGGCTCGCGACGTTGTGCCTCTCGATAGAGTCGCGCTCGAGCGGCCGTCGGCAGCGCCTGCACCTCTCGGTCATGACGGCTCTGTAGATCGGTGAGCTCGCGTTCGCGGGCCGCACGCTCAGCAGCGGCCCGCTGGTCTACAGGCGGCCGATAGGCGTCCGAGGTCGGCGGCCAGTGCTCGAGGCTTCCGGTCAGGCGCCCAAATAATGCCCCCGCTTCCCACGCTTTGGGTTTGGACTCGAATTCACGGATCAGCTCGCGCGCCTCCTCGACTGACAAGCCACGCCGCTGGGCAGCCTCCACTGCCTGGGTAGCCTTGCTGACCCTCAGATCAACCAGCTTCTTCCCCACCCTCTCCCATCGCTTGGCGTCGTCCGACGCCGGCGGTGGGGGAGGGGAAGGAGAGGTAAGGTTAGGAGAGGAAAGGGGGGGTAAGGTGGAGGCTTCGTTAGAACGCTCGGGCGTTGCTTCTGCAGAGACTTCAGCAGAGGTGTCTGTGGGGCTCTCCGCAGAAGTGTCTGCAGGGCAGTCGGGTGCCGGTTCGCTTGGTCGACGCGTGACGAAATCGAGCCCCTGCTTGCGGAGATTCATTGAGACCCAGCTCGGCGCGTGGTCGTGCCAGTCGTGCACAACCAGCCGATGCTCGGGGTGCTCGTCCAGCCACCCCTCTTTGACGAGGCCGCTGATCAGCGCGTCCGGGTCGTGCTCCCAATCCACTAGCAGAGCGATATCGACGTTGCTGAACCTACCCAGGTCGCCCTGCGGCGTGTTCTGGGCGGCGCCTTTCCACAGCAGCTCGAGCAGCCCCACCACCCCACGAGTGCTCTCGTTGAGCGTGCGGCAGAGCCGCCTGAACTTCATCAGCTCAGTAGTGCGGACCTTCACGATGGCCTCCTTTCCCAAGAGGGCAATTCTCGCGACTCTAGGAGGCCGCGTGCTGCGCGGCGATGCGCTCAATGAACGCGATCCCGTCTTCGCCGCGGACGTAAACCCGACGCCCGGCCTTCACCGTCGCCAGCACGTTGCCGTCGAGCCGCTCGGATGAGATCCGGCTCTTAGAGATGCCGCTCACCCGGATGAAGCCGGTGAGCGTGTAGAGCACGCCAGGCACGATCGCGGAAGTCTCGGCCGCGTAGGCGGTAGGGGAAGCCATTTGATTCCTCGCGAGGGTTCTCGTTGGCTCCGGCTGGAGCAAACTCACTTGCGAGGAATCTATCCCGCCTGACGCGTAATCAGCCAAGCTGGCACGAGTTAGGGCGAACTAGCCGAGTTGATCTCGAATTGGTGACGAACCGCGATATCGATCGAATCCAACTCGAAAACCCACTTCTGGCGATTCTTGGCGTGCCCCCGCACCGTGCCGTCTCTCATCAGCAGATGGACATAGGCCGCCTTCTTCGAGTCTCGACAGCCCAGAAGCCCGCCAGCCTCGGCTAGAGACATTGGGCGTGACATTCGAACTTCATTCCCGATTTTCCCAGAGCTGTTGGACTCATCGTCGCCCGCCGAGTGTTCCTCGTCGATCAGTGCCTCGACTGCCGGAATAACTAGCAGCGCAACGCGGTTCTGGACCTTCGCCAGGGATAGTTCGAGCAAGCCGCGGTCATCAGTCTCGTGCGGCTCGATGAGCCGCGCGAGGTAAAAACTGAGATCGCTGAGAGGAGCGGCGTCGATCCCTCGAGCAACAAGCCAAGTGCACGCCCGCTCCGCGGTTTCCAACCACGGATGCATCTGGTGATGCGGGTTCTGCTCCATGTGCAAACGCCACGCCTCCGTCTCCTCCTCGCTTAGCCAAGCGTGAACCCCCGAGAGTTCAGCTGACATCCCCCACCACTTCCACAGCCACTCTGCCACTTCGACTGGCGAGTCAGATCGCTCGCCGCGCATCGCGTTGAGCGCGGCACGGTGCGGTGCCCAGAGCTTTTGCTCGGCGGCGATAATCGAACTCAGCTGGCCACGCGTCTCGGACATCGAAAACCATCCTTTTCGAACAGCCTGCCCCGCCCGGCGCCGGCAGGATGGAGCCGACAGCGGGCGGAGCGTGGGGTAGCTACTCCCCGGCTGCAATTTGGGCCGACAGAGGTCCCCGGGGGTGTCCCCCCAAGTGTCCCCCAACGGCGGTTTGAAACTGGCGAACGCAGGGTCAACCAGTGCGAATCCTAGCGGTTTCAGAGCGAACCGGACATTACCGGTACGCTTTCTGAGATTCAAAATCCAGTGGGAGTAATCCCGTGAGGGTTCAAGTCCCTCCTCCGGTACTCGGCGAGCTCTTGGGGAGCACGCCGCTCTTCTCATCGATCGGCGTAGGCGGCGGGATGCTCCGCCCCCCGTGGCTTGGGCCACGACGGCACTGCCCGATTCGGATCGCTTACGATTCGCCGTGCGGGGCGATGTACGACCGGCGGCGATCGCCCCTACCGATTGGGACGTCCACTGACAGTTTGTCAGGCTCGCGTGCCGACCATCGGATTATTCAATCAAGGCAAGAGCGGCCGATCGTGGTCCGCCACCGCGGGCGAGGCATCCGGTGGCCGCAGATACACCAACCTGGCCCGTAAGACGCCTGGCCGACCCCAGTCAAACCACCCCCTAATCCCCACCGCAGCGCTGGTTCCTGCCCGTAAGCGGCTAAAGATCGTCACTAGGCGGCACGGATTGTGCTCTACGCCATCTAGGTAGGCGGACCGTCCGTAGCGGTCGCCGTTCCCTTTTTCCCGACGCGGTCAGTAGGTTGAATTGGTGTCCGGGACCGTTGTCCGTGTGGCTCCTCTGAGTAGGCAATCCGACGAACGTGTTGTCAGCGATCCAGCAGCCCATAATGACCAGCAACGCTGCCGATATGCCATTCGGTCAGACTCGCGGACTGCTTTCGGCGGTGATGGCGTCTTGCCGGGATGCCATCATTGCGTACTCGCTGGACGGCCAAATCGAGGCCTGGAACCGCGGCGCCGAGGAGATCTACGGCTTCAGTCAAGAGGAAGCGATCGGCAGCCCCGCTGAACTCACCACGCCACGCGATCGGGTCGGCGAGAACGACCGCCTTCGCGAGGCTGCCATCCAGGGCAGGTCGATCGAGCACTTCGACACGCTGCGGACCCGCAAGTCGGGCGAGTCGTTCCCGGCGGCCATCTGCGGTTTTCCGATCCGCAATGAGAGAGAAGAGGTCGTCGGCTACGCGACGATTGAACGGGACATCTCTGGCAGGATGCAGGCGGCCGACACGCTGCGTATCGCACTCACCGAGGCCCAAGAGGCGAACGCCGCCAAGTCGCGGTTCCTCGCAAACGCCAGCCACGAGCTCCGCACGCCGATGAACGCGATCGTAGGGATGACTGCCCTCGCACTCGAGGAGGATATCTCCCACGAGCTCCGCGACTACCTGGAGACCATCCGGGACTCGGCCGACTCGATGCTCCACCTTGTGAACGACGTGCTCGACCTCGCCAAGTTCGAGTCCGACGGCTTCGAATTGGAAGAGGTCCCGTTCGACCCCCGCGAGCTGTCCGAGTCTGCCATCAAGGTGCTGGGGACCGCGGCCCACGCCAAGGGCCTCGAGCTCGTGTGCCATGTCGCGCCCGATGTACCGACCGCAGTAATCGGCGATCCGATGCGACTGCGGCAGGTGCTGACGAACCTGCTCGGCAACTCCATTAAATTCACCGCCGCCGGCGAGGTCGTGGTCGACGTGTCACCGGTGTCGATTGAGAAGAAGCGGTGCAAGCTGCAGTTCAGCGTGAAAGACTCTGGCATTGGGATTTCCGACAAGGACCAGGAGCGGATCTTTAAACCGTTTACTCAGGTCGACGGCGCGACGACTCGGCGCTACAGCGGCACGGGGCTCGGGCTGACCATCACGCAGCACCTGATCGATTGCTTCGGCAGCCAACTAGAACTCGAGAGCCAGCCAGGGGTCGGGAGTCGGTTTACCTTCTGCCTGACGCTGCCCCTGGCTTCGAAGCCTGAAGACACCGTTTCGAGGGCGACCGAGAAGCTCCGCGGCATGACCGTGCTGGTTGTCGACGACAACCAGGCGAGCCGGGACACGCTGACGGAGCAGTTTGCGGCGTGGGGGATGCGGCCGGCGATTGCGTCCTCGGGCCGCGAGGCGATGCGGCTGGTAGAAAAGTCGCTCGACAAGAACTCCCCCTTCGACCTCGCCGTGGTCGACGCGTTGATGCCCGGTCTGGACGGCTTCACGGTCGCCTCGAAAATCGAGGGCGACGAGCGTATCAGCACCAAGCCGATTATCATGGCCTCAACCACCGATCGGCTGGAGTTCAGCCGCCGGTGCGCCGAAGCGGGCGCCGCGGCGTACATCCAGAAACCCATTAGTCAATCTCAACTCCTCAGTGCGGTGGTCCAGGCTTCGGGCGTTGCCAGCCTCGACGGGCCGCCCCGCAAAGCCTTGTTCGACGCCCCCACCTGTGAGAAGCTGCGTGTCTTGCTAGTCGAGGACACGCCCGCCAACCGCAAAGTTGCTCAACGGGTGCTCAGCAAGCGGGGACACGAGATCGAGGTCGCCGTGAATGGCCGCGAGGCGCTCGACCTGTTCCGCAAGGAAGAGTTCGACGTGGTGCTGATGGACGTGCAGATGCCGATCATGGACGGCTATCAAGCGACCGAGGCGATCCGCGAGATCGAGCGTTCCGGCGGTCGCGTCCCAACACCGATTATCGCGATGACCGCCCACTCGATGAGCGGGGACCGCGAGAAATGCCTCCGGGCCGGGATGGACAACTACCTCTCGAAACCACTCGACCTGCCAAAATTGATCCGGATGGTGGAGAGCGTGAGCGAAAACGGAATCAAGAATCACGCCGCCAAGCCCCAACACGTTGAGGCTTCCAAGGCCGCCGCAGAGCCGGAGTCGCCGATGGCCGCGCCCGCCGCCGATTTGGACACAGCGCTAAAGCGATTGCGGGGCGACCGCGGCCTGCTGCTGGATATGATGGGCTTCTTCGAGCAGGACGCGCCGACACTGCTCGCCGCGGTCGACAAGAACCTTGAGAGCGGCCAGCTCGCCGAGGTCGAACGCGGGGCCCACAGCCTCAAGGGGCTCGCCTCGACGTTCGACGCGGTCGCGGCCGTCAGCTCCGCCCGCGACGTCGAACAGGCCGCGCACGATGGCCGGGCGGACGCGCTGCCGCCACTGGTCAAGTCGCTGCACGCCGAGGTGGCCAACCTGCTGGCGTTCTTACGCGACTACCGCTAATAACCGGACCCGCCCGCCGACAGGGCAGTCGATTCGGCGCCTGCGGCCAGATGCAGGGCAAGATCCTCCGGCCCGGCCTGTCCCCGCTGGCTCTTCTCGACCCACCCCCACTTCTGTGCTAGAAAACCGGGCGACCGATACGCCCCCATCTCACGAGGCCGCCCGACGATGTCGACCACTTTTCCCCCGCTTGCCCTGCCGACGCGTCTGCTGCACGGCCCGGGCCCCTCACCGGTCGCGCCGTCGGTGCTCGAGGCGTTGGCGAAGCCGTGCATCGGGCACATGGACCCCGAGTTTATGCGGGTGATGAACGAGGTCCGCGCAATGATGCAGGCCGTGTTCCGCACCGAGAACGAGATGACCCTGGCGTGCTCGGGAACCGGGTCGGCCGGCGCGGAAATGCTGATGGATAACCTGGTCGAACCGGGCGACACCTGCCTGATTGGCGTCAACGGGGTGTTTGGCGGTCGACTGGCCGAAAAAGCGGGCCGCGCCGGCGGCGTGGTCGAGACCATGGAGCTCGACTGGGGCCTAGCGTTCGACCAAGACGCCCTGATCGCCAAGATCGAAGAGACCAAGCCGAAGCTGGTCGCCGTCGTGCACGCGGAAACGTCGACCGGCGTGCTGCAGCCGTTCGACCGGCTGGGCGAAGCGGTCCACAAGCACGGCGGCCTGCTGGTGATGGACTGTGTCACGTCATTCGCGGGGGCTCCGGTCGAGATCGACGCCTGGGGAGTCGACGCCGCCTACAGCGGAACGCAGAAGTGCCTGTCCTGCCCGCCGGGACTGGCCCCGGTCACGCTGTCGGAGCGGGCGATGCACAAGGTCAACAACCGCGCGACCAAGGTCAATTCCTGGTACCTCGACCTCACGCTAGTCGGCAACTACTGGAGCGGCAGCCGGGCCTACCACCACACCGCGCCGGTCAACATGAATTACGCCCTGCACGAGGCGCTGCGGCTGGTGCTGGAGGAGGGCCTGGAGGAGCGTTTCGCCCGCCACGAGGCCGCCCATCAGCAGCTCAAGGCGGGGCTGCTGCAGCGTGGTTTCAAGTTCGCGTCGGACCCCGAGCACTCGCTGCCGATGCTCAACCTAGTCAGCGTGCCGGAGTCGATTTTCAACGAGGCAGCCGCCCGCAAGCAATTGCTCACCGAGAACAACCTCGAGATCGGCGGCGGGCTGGGGGCGTTGGCCGGCAAGTGCTGGCGGATCGGCCTGATGGGCCACGGCGCCCGTTCGGAGAACGTCGGCGCCATCCTGACGGCGCTCGACTCACTTGGCTAGCGGGCGGCCAACAGGTCGCGGACCTGCAGCAGCTGGGCGGCGATGCTGACCGCGATCTCGGCCGGGTGGTTGGTTCCGATGGGCAGTCCCACCGGGCAGGAGAACTGCAGGCGATCGGCTTCCTTACCCGCTGCGATTAATTCCTGGCGGATCGTCTTCGCCTTGGCGTTGCTGCCAATGACGCCGACGTACGGGAACGCGTGCGGCAGGCTGTAGATCCGGTCGAGCACCGGCAGGTCGCTGCTGTGCCCGCGCGTCATGCAGAGCACAAACGTGTTCGCGGCCAGCCGATCGACCTCGTCGGCGGGGGAGGGCACGCACCGTTTCATCACGCCGGCGGGCAGCCTAGCCAGCCAGTCTTCGCGGGGGTCGATGCAGGTCACCTGGCAGGGCAGGGCCGCCAGCAGCCGGGCCAGCGCCTGCGCGACGTGCCCGGCGCCAAAGATCACGACTGGCCAGTCGGAACGTGCGGCGACTTCCAGGTAGAGCTTCACCCGGCCGCCGCAGGTCATCCCGACGTCGGTCTTCAGGCTCCAGTCGACGAGCCGAGTCCCCTCCGGCTCCGCCAGCAATTGTTGCGCAAGGTCGATTGCCTTGGCCTCGAGCCGGCCGCCGCCGACCGTGCCGTACTCAAGGCCGTCCTTGGTGACGAGCATCGCCGCGCCGGCGTCTGCGGGGGTAGACCCGGTCGACTCGACGACCGTCACCGTTACGTAAGGGCGCGACTCGTCGTGCAGCCGAAGCCGCCGCTCGCAGAGAGCGCGGTCGGTCATGACGCCACCCGCGGGGGCGTGGGGGCCGACTTCGCGTGGTCGATCTCGGTGATGCGGGTCAGCAACTCCTCGCCGGTCGCCGGGATTGCGAGCTCGAATGGCGTGCCGCCCGACAGGCTCGCCAGAGCGTGCCGCGCCGCCAGCCACACCGCGATGCCCAGCATTAGCGGCGGCTCGCCGACCGCTTTGCTGCGGCGGATGTTGCAGGTCTGCTTCGGGTTGTCGATGAAGTCGACGTTCAGCACTTGGGGCAGGTCCGTGACATTGGGGATCTTGTAGGTTGTTGGACCGGTAGACAGCAGCCGCCCGGCGTCGTCGTAGCGGAGGTCCTCGTTGGTGACCCAGCCGAGCCCCTGCACGAAGCCGCCGATCACCTGCCCGCGGTCGATGCCCGGGTTGATCATCTTGCCCACGTCCATCAGCAGGTCGGCGCGATCGACGACCATCTCGCCGGTGAAGCGGTCGATCGTGACCTCGGCTACCGCGGCGCCGGTGGTGTAGTAGTAGAACGGGTTGCCGCGGCCGGTCTCGCGGTTGTAGTCGACGCCGGGCGTGGCGAAGAAACCCCGCGCGCCGAGGTCGACGCGTTCGCGACGGGCCATCGCGCAGAACTCGCCGAACGGGATCTGCCGCGTCGGGTCCCGGTCGTCGTACACCAGTCCATCTGCGATGCCGATGTGCTCGGGCGCCGGAACCAACCCACGCTCCGCGCTGCCAAACAGCTGCGCGGCAAAATGCTTCATGCGGCCGGTGATCTGCCGGCAGGCCTCCAGCGCCGCGGCGCCGTTCAGGTCGGCGCCGGCGCTCGCCGCGGTCGGCGAGGTGTTGTTGCTCTTCTCGGTAGAGCTCGCCATCACCCGCACTAGGGCCGGATCAAGCCCAAACTCGTCGGCGACCAGCTGACCGATCTTCGTGTTGAGCCCCTGGCCCATCTCCGTGCCGCCGGTCGACACCTGCACGGAGCCGTCCGTGTAGACATTGACCAGCGCGTTGGCCTGGTTCAGAAACTTGGTCGTGAACGAGATGCCAAACTTGACCGCGCTGATAGCCAGCCCCCTAACCGTAGTAGGGCTCTCGGCGTTAAACCATTCGATCTCTTCTCGCCGCGCCCGGTAGTCGGACGTTCGTTCCAGCTGGTCGAAGAGCTCTTCTAGGACGTGCTCGCGGACGATCTGGCCGTACTGGGTGAGCTGCCGGTCGGGGTCGCCGTCGCGGTAGAGGTTCTTGCGGCGGAGGTCCCAGGGGTCGATGCCCGACTGCTCGGACAGCCGCTGCAGGGCGTTCTCGATCACGGCGACCGCCTGCGGACCGCCGAACCCTCGGAAGGCGGTGTTCGGCGGCAGGTTGGTGCGGCAGATCTTGCCCGTCACACGCATCTTCGGAATGTAGTAGGCGTTGTCGGCGTGGAGCATGCTCCGCTCCATCACCGAGGTCGACAGGTCGGCGAACGCCCCGCCGTTGGAATAGAAGTCCATCTCGGCGGCGACCAGCCTGCCCTCGGCGTCGCACGCGACGCGGTAGTTGGTCTGGTAGCGGTGCCGCTTACCCGTGATCTGCATGTCGTCGCCGCGGGGGAGCACCACTCGCGCCGGCCGCCCGGTGCACTGCACCACCAACGCGGCCATCACAGCGGCGATAGCGGACTGGGTCTCCTTGCCGCCGAATGCGCCACCCATCCGCTGGCACTCGCAGACAACCTGGTGAAACTCGAGACCCAACGCCTCGGCGACGACGGCCTGAGTCTCCGTGGGGTTTTGGGTCGACGCGTGCAGGTGGATAGCGCCCCCCTCGGCTGGGGTCGCCAGCGCGGCCTGGGTCTCGAAGTAGAACTGCTCCTGCCCGTTGCTGTGGAACGTCCCCTGCACGACGTGCGCCGCCTTGGCAAACGCGGCGGCAAATTGACTGTCGTCTTCGGCCAGCGGGCTCGTCATCCGCCGCTCGGGGCCGATGTAGGCGCCGGCGGCGACTGCCTCATCAATCGTCAGGATCGGGCGGCGCGGCTCGCACTCAATCTTCACGAGCGCCTTCGCTCGGGCGGCCGCCTCCGGGTCCTCGGCGCCGATCACCACCACCGGCTGGCCAAGGAAAGCGACCTCGCCGTCTGCCAGGAAAAACTCGTCCGGGATGATCGGGCCAAACTGCTTGGAGCCCTTGAGGTCGGCCGCGGTCAGCACGCAGGCGACTCCGGGGCAGTTCTTCGCGGCGGTGGTGTCGATCGACTTGATCGCGCCGCTGGCGACTGGCGCCCCGACAAACGCCACGCAAAGCTCGCCCACCTGACGCGGAAGATCGTCGATGTAGCGGGCCTCGCCGGTGACGTGGCCGCGGGCCGAGTCGTGCGGCAGTGGCTTTCCGACAGCGGGCATGGGCTAGGCGAGCTCCGACGCGGGTAGATCGGCCGACAAATCGTGGAAACACTTGGCGAACAGGTTCTCGACCAGTTGCAGCCGATAGTCGGCGGCTCCGCGTACATCGCTGATCGGGTGGACCTCGCCGCGGGCGGCCCGGCCTGCCCGCCGGCAGGTTTCGAGGGACCAAGTAGCACCGGTCAGGGCCGCCTCCGCAGCAGGTGCACGCACTACCGTCGGTCCGACGCCCCCCAATGCGACCCGAGCCGATTTCACCTGGCCCGAGCCCCACGCCATCCAGAACGCGGCCGTGACCGTGCTGATATCCATATCGCGGCGTTTGGACACCTTGTAGAGCTTGACCGCGGTCCCCTCGGCGGGGAGCGGAAGGTTGATGCTCTCGATGATCTCATCAGGGCGGAGGTCGAGCTGCTTGTAGCCGAGGTAGAAGTCTTGGATCTCGACGCTACGCGTGCCGACCTTTTTCCCACTCCCCAGGCTGGCTAACTGCAGGGTCGCGCCGGCGGCGTAGAGTAGTGGTATCGAGTCTGCAATTGGCGAGGCGTTGGCCAGGTTGCCGCCCATCGTTCCGGCGTGTCGCACCTGAGGGCTGCCGAAGCGGCTGAGGATGTGAGCGAACTCTGGCAGGACCTCTACAACGGCCTGCTCAACGCGGTCCCACGTGACCGCCGCCCCGATCGTTAGCTGGCCCGGCTTCTTCTCAACCCGCATCAGCTCGGCGACGCGTGAGGCTACGATCACGCTTTCCGGCGTGAACCGGCCGTGGTTGTGCTGCACTCCCAGGTCGGTCGCACCGGCGACGAGCTTCGCGTCGGGATTCTCGGCGCGGGCGGCGAGCAAATCAGCAAGCGTCGCGGGAATCACGGCCTCGACGTGCGTAGCCGGCGCGCCATTGCGTCCCGCGGCTGGCGCCGGGTTAACACGCGCCGACTCGGAAGATCGTTCAACAAGGTCTTCCAGCATCGCTGGAACTTGATAGCGCGAGTCGCCCGTCGCGCACTGCTTGGCGTCGACCGCGTGTGCCGCCTCGAGGATCTGTGTGTACCCCGTGCAGCGGCACAGGTTGCCCGACAACCCGATCCGCAGTTCTTCATCAGAGAGTTCTTGCCCAGGTCGCTCCGCCTGCAAACCGTGTAGAGCCATCACGAAGCCGGGCGTGCAGAAGCCGCACTGGCTGCCGTGGCAGTCGACCATCGCCTGCTGGACCGTTGACAGCTTGTCGGCGTCGGCGATCCCCTCGACTGTCACGACGCTCGCGTGGTCGAGCTGGTAGACAAACGCAATACAGGCGTCGATCGTATTGTAAATGAGCCGCGCGCCGTCTGCTGAGGGCCGTCCGACCAGCACCGTGCAGGCGCCGCAGTCGCCCTCGGCGCAGGCGACCTTGGTCCCTGTGAGCGGCTTCGTGCGGCACGCCACGCCGTACCGCAGGTAGTCGGTGACCGTCATGCCGACCGCCGGACCGCGGACCTCTTGGCGGGCGCCGTTCAAGTAGAACACTAGGTGGTCGCGCATGACTGCAGAAGAGCGGGGCGGAGGGGTTCGGCTGGGCGCCCCACGTGACGCACGGGCAGATTGTCCGACACGCGGGCGCAAGATATGCTGGGGAGGTACCGCCTTGTTTCACGATAGGTCGGCCCGCCATGGTCGTCAATGCCAGAGGTCCCGCCTGTGCCGCCGCAAGTGTCCCGCCAAGCAGACTCGCCTTCGCTGAGCGACGCGGTGATGGCGCGCTGCGACGAGCTGGCGGCGGTCTCTGAAGAGCCTGGCTGCCTGACCCGCCGGTACCTGACGCCCCCCGCAAAGATCGTCCACCAGCGGCTTGCGGGTTGGATGACAGACGCGTCGCTCACCCCCCGCGTCGACAACGCGGGGAACCTCATCGGCCGCCTGTCGGGGCGCGGCACGCGGCGGGTGCTGCTGATCGGCTCGCACCTCGACACCGTGCCCAACGCCGGCAAGTACGACGGCGTCCTCGGGGTGTTGATGGGCCTGGCGGTCGCCGAGCGGCTCCGCGGCGAGGATCTGCCGTTCCACCTCGACGTCGTTGGGTTCAGCGAAGAAGAAGGGGTCCGATTCAGCAAGCCGTACCTCGGCTGCAGCGCCCTCTCAGGCGACTTCCTCCCCGAGTGGCTCGACCGCCGTGACGCCGCCGGTGTTTCCATGCGGCAGGCGATCGCCGATTTTGGACTCGATCCCGACGCCGTAGGTTCCTGCATCTACGACCCGGCCGACGTTCTCGGGTTTATCGAACCGCACCTCGAGCAGGGTCCTGTGCTCGAACACGCCAAGCTGCCGGTCGGGATGGTCAGCGGCATCGCGGGGCAGAGCCGGTTGCGGGTGGCGTTCCACGGCGCGGCCGCCCACGCCGGCACGACGCCCATGGACCGCCGCCAAGACGCTCTGCTCTGTGCGGCACAGTTCGTGACCGCCGTGCGCGCCCGTGCGCTCAGCGTCGAGGGGCTGCGGGCGACGGTCGGCTCGGTCCGAGTGACTCCGAACGCCCCAAACGTCGTGGCGGCGGCGGCGGAGCTATCGCTCGACGTTCGTCACGCCGAGGATGCGCAACGGGAGTCGGCGGTCCGAGATCTTATCGCGGCTGGTCACGAAGCAGCGGCGAGCGAGGGCGCCCGATTCGAGGTCCTCGAAGAGACCTCGCAGTCGGCGGTCTTGATGGACCACAAGCTATCGAGCCTGCTCCGGGAGTCGATCGAGGAGTGTGGGGGCCCGCCCACATCGATCTTGAGCGGCGCCGGGCACGACGCCGTGATCATGGCGGGCCGCTTCCCGGTGTCGATGCTGTTCCTGCGGCATCCCGGCGCGGTAAGCCACCACCCCGATGAACGCGTTGAAGCGGAGGATGTCGCGGTCGGCATCGACGTGCTGACCCGGTTTGTTTTGCGTCTCGCCCGCCAGCTAAGGAGCACCGCTTGAATAGCCCGTACGGATCCACCCGCACACTCGTCCGCCCGACGCACGCGCTGATTGCGCCGGACGGGCACGTGAGCTCACCGCTATCAGGCTGGCAGGACGCATCGGGCGTGGTGCTGATCAGTCCGGTGATGCAGCCCGGGCCGCGGTTTGTGCAGTACCTGGTCCACGGTTCGCGGGACGCCCGCAGCGTCGGCGCAGCAGCGGGCGTCCAACGGCTCGTCTACGTGCTCGAGGGCGAGGCTCAGCTCGACGGGCAGGCGCTGGCGGCCGACGCTTTTGCGTGGCTGCCACCGGACGAGCCGCACGACCTGCGGCCGCCAGAGGGGACCACGCTGCTGGTCTTCGAGAAACGCTACCAGCCGCTCCCCGCGGAGGCGGCGCCGGGGCGAGTCGTCGGCACACTGGCCAAGGCGCCCAGCGAGGCGTTCCTTGGCGACCCCGATGCGGTGCTGTCGACCCTGCTGCCGATCACCCCCGGGTTTGACATGGCGGTGAACGTATTTACCTACCAGCCCGGCGCAACGCTGCCCTTTGTCGAGACGCACGTCATGGAGCATGGCCTGTACATGAAGTCGGGCCAGGGCGTCTACCGGCTGGCCGACGAGTGGATGCCTGTCGCCAAAGGGGACGCGATCTGGATGGCCTCGTACTGCACCCAGTGGTTTGTCGCGATGGGTAAGCGACCGGCCGCCTACATCTACTACAAGGACATCCACCGCGACCCACTCAGCACCGGCGACTTCGTCGCCCCCAGCGAGCCCGCATGAGCCAGCCAGATCCAAGAATCAATATCGACCGCCTGATCGCCGAGCTGCAGTGCCTGGCCGCCATCAGCGACTGCCCCGAGCCGCCCCCGGCCGTGACGCGGGTCGTGTTCACCGAGACCGACCTCCGCGCACGCGACTACCTGACCGGGCTATACGAGCAGGCGGGCCTCGCGGTCCGCGTTGATGCGATCGGCAACACCTTCGCCCGCTGGGAAGGCGCCGAACCCGCGCTGCCCGCTGTCGGCTCTGGCTCACACACCGACGCCATCCCGCACTCCGGCATGTACGACGGGACCGTGGGCGTGCTGGGCGTGCTCGAGGCGATCCGCGCGCTCAAGTCGGCTGGCGCGCAGCCGCGACGGTCGATCGAGGTGTTGATGTTCACTTCCGAGGAGCCGACGCGATTCGGTATGGGCTGCACCGGCAGCCGCCTGCTGAGCGGCGCCATCACGCCCGACGAGCTTGCGCAGCTCCGCGACTCTGACGACCAGGACTACGATCAGGTCCGCCAGGCGGCAGGGTTCAACGGCCCGCTCGACTCGGTCGAGCTACCCTCGGAATACTACCACGCGTTCGTCGAGCTGCACATCGAGCAGGGCCCTGTGCTCGAGGCCGAGCGGCTCGACATCGGCGTCGTGACGGCAATCGCGGCGCCGGCGGCCTTGCAATTCACGGTCACGGGGCAGGGGGGCCACGCGGGTGGCGTGCTGATGCCGGCCCGGCACGACGCGCTGACCGCCGCGGCCGAGGTCACGCTCGCCATTGAGCGGCTCGCCCAGCAGAGCCGCAGCCCCGACCTGGTCGCCACCGTAGGCCAGCTCGACGTGCACCCGGGCGCAGTGAACTCGATCCCGAGCCGTGTGAGGTTCTCGCTGGATATCCGCGACATCAACAACGACAACAGAGACGCGGTCGTAAGAGAAATCGGCGTTCAGGCTCAGGCCATTGCTGAGCGGCGGGGCGTCGCCATCGGGTCGCGTGTGCTCAACGCCGACCCGCCGGCGATCGCCGCCGACAGCATCATCGACGCGGTCGAGGCGGCGGCCGACGCGCTCCGCCTGAGCCACCGCCGCATGATCAGCCGCGCGTACCACGACTCGCTGTTCATCGCCCGGGTCGCGCCGACAGGAATGATCTTTATCCCGTGCCGCGGCGGCGTTTCGCACCGCCCCGACGAGTTCAGCACGCCCGACCAAATCAAAGCCGGCGTTCAGACGCTTGCGCTGACGCTCGCCGAGCTTGCGAAGTAACCCACACCGCTACTTGTCGCGGGCGATGGTGGCGGTGATGTAGCCAAACGGCTCGTCGGTGACTACAAACACCTCGTTCTCGTTCTCCCGGTCGAACGGCGCCATGTTGGCGAGGATGTGGTGCTTGTTGGGCATCGTGATTGTGATCTCCGCGACCGCGGGGCAGGCGTCGAGGGCCGCCTCGGCCATCAGGTTGATGGTTTCCTGAACGCTGCGGCTGTAGTGGTCAGTGAAGCGTTTGAGCATCGCCTTCACAATCGCGGCGCGGGCGGATCCGAAGCCGGCCGCGGCGGCGTACTTCCAGCTGGCGGTCATCTCGGTCGCCAGAACTCGGTCGGAGGTGTCGGCCAGCGTGCGGAACTCGTCGCGGTGGAAGTCCTCAAAGCCGCTCTCGGTAGTCTTCGCGATGGTCAGCCGGTCGAGCCCGCCGACCACCATTGGGTCGGCGCCGCGGTGCTGTGTGACGACTGCCGTCGGACGCATTTTCTGGGCGGCCGTGAAGCAGTGGTCGGACCCGCCGAGGCGGTCCCACAGCTGTTCGACCAGCCGCACCTCGACCTGAGCGACGTGGTCGTACCGTCCCAGGAAGTGGGCGCAGACCGCGATGCCGAACGACTCGATCGAATCAAGTGGGTGGTCCTTCGCCAGCACGTATAGGGTGTTCTTGCAGGTGTCGGTCGCGACGACCTGGCGGTTGTCGCCCTGGGTAAAGGCGGCCTCGAAATCACCCTGCAGCTCGACGTCGGCCGTCACCTCGACGAACTCGTGGCGTTCCTTGTTGGGCGGCGCCGTGCGCGGGCGGCGGACCTTGCTGATTCGGACACCGTGCTTGCCGTAGGCGTTGTGGGTGACGTGGCTGGCCATAGGCAGTGCTCGGTGATTCGTGCTAAGGTGGGGCAACCCTCAACAGGATAGCCAATCGGCCCCACCGTGCCAGCCTCGACCCGAAATCCTGCCGCTGATTTCGTCCTCCGCAGTCGCGCCGTCGTCACGCCCGACGGCGTAGCGCCGGCTGCCATCGTAGTCCGGTCCGGGAAGATCGAAGAGCTGCGGCCCTATGATTCGTCGCCAGCCGATCTCGAGCTGCGCGATGCCGAAGATGCCGCCGTGCTGCCCGGCCTAGTCGACCCGCACGTCCACTTGAACGAGCCGGGCCGGACCGAATGGGAGGGCTTTGCAACCGGAACCGCCGCGGCGGCCGCTGGCGGCGTGACGACGCTCGTCGACATGCCGCTGAACAGCTCGCCGGTGACTACCTCGCTTGCCGCGCTTCATGAGAAGCGCGCCGCCGCCGGCGGCAAGCTGTCTGTCGACGTCGGCTTCCACGCCGGGCTGATCCCGGGCAACGCGGATCAACTGCCGGCGCTGCTCGAGGCCGGCGTGCTCGGCGTCAAGGCATTCCTGTGCCACAGCGGCATTGATGAGTTTCCCGCCGCGAACGAGGCCGACCTCCGCGCGGCGATGCCGCTGATCGCCGAACGCGGCTCGGTGTTGCTGGCGCACGCCGAGATCTCGAGCGACTCTGCTCCAACGCCCTCTGATCCAGGCAGCTACCAGCAGTACGCCGCCAGCCGGCCAGCCAGCTTCGAACGGCAGGCGATCGAGCTCTTGATCGAGCTATGCCGCAAATTCAACTGTCGCACCCACATCGTTCACCTGGCCGACGCTGGCTCCCTGCCGCTACTAAAGTTCGCCCGTGCGAAGGGCCTGCCCCTCACGGTCGAGACCTGCCCGCACTACCTGACCTTCGCCGCCGAAGAGATTCCCGACGGCGCCACCCAGTACAAGTGCGCCCCACCAATACGCGACGTCGCCAACCGGGAGGGGTTGTGGCAGGGACTCGCCGATGGCGTGATCGACCTGATCGCTACCGACCACTCGCCCTGCCCGCCGTCTCTGAAGCGTCTCGAGGATGGCGACTTTACCCAGGCTTGGGGCGGGGTTAGCTCGCTGCAGATCGGGCTGCCGGCGGTCTGGACCGAGGCCCACCGACGCGGGCATTCTCTGGAGCAGGTCGTTGAGTGGCTCAGCGCCGCGCCGGCCCGGCTGGTCGGAATAAAGTGCGGCATCCTTCCGGGCGCCGACGCCAACCTCGTCGTTTTCGATTCGGATGCAACCTTCACCGTGCGGGGCGAGCAGCTCCTGCACCGACACAAGCTGACGCCCTACGAAGGCCGCGACTTGCGGGGCGTTGTGAGGCAAACCCTGCTGCGGGGCCGCGACGCCGCCGCAGGCGAAGGGAGGACGCTGTGACTTCTGCGGTAATTGCTTGGCTGAACTCACTCACCGACAAGCAGGCCCAGGCGACCTTTAAGGCGTGCTGCGGGTCGACCTACTGGGCCCGCAAGATGTCCGCCGCCCGGCCGTTCCCCGACGTCACAGCCGCCGAGCACGCCGCCCGGCTGGCCTTCAACGCGATGCCGAACTCCGCCTGGATCGAGGCGTTCGAGAGCCACCCCCGCATCGGCGACATTGACTCGCTGCGGATGAAGTACGCCGGCAACCAGCAGTGGTCGGCCTCGGAGCAGGCGGGCGCCGGCGGCGCCGACGAAGAGACCATCAAGCGTCTTGCCGAGGGGAACGACGACTACCACTCGACTTTCGGCGCCACCTTTATTGTCTGCGCGACCGGCAAGTCCGCCGCGGAGATGCTCGAGATCTTGGAAGAGCGGCTTCAGAACGCCCCCGCCGACGAGTTTGAGGTCGCCTGCGGCGAGCAACGCAAGATCACCGCGCTGCGACTCGACAAGCTTACTCCCCCGGATCAGCAACCCAAACCAGAACCACCAACCTGATGAGCCCGATCACGACCCACGTGCTCGACACCTCGGTCGGCCGGCCCGCGGCCGGCGTCCGGGTCGAGCTCTACACCACCGGCGAAGACAGTGAGCCAAGCGAGCTCGCCGCGGGCGTCACCAATGCCGATGGCCGTCTCGCCGACCTGCTTGGGCCGGGCGGGCTCGAGGCGGGGACTTACACGCTAAGGTTCGACACCGGCGCCTACTTTGCTGCGCTCGGCATCGAGGCGTTCTTCCCGCGGGTCGAGATTACGTTCCGATTCGACCCGACGGGCGGGCACTACCACGTTCCGCTGCTGCTCTCGCCGTTCGGCTACTCGACGTATCGCGGGAGTTAGGTCGCGGTAGTTAGGCCGCGGCGGCTACCCCGCAGGCGGGCCAACAACGACCGCCTGGTTGGGCCGCAGCACTGCTTGTCCGCCATTGACCTCCGTTTCGAGTGACGACATCAGCACTTCGCCGGGCAGTTCAATCTCAATCGGCTGGGCGTCGTGGTCGTTGGGCGTCAGCCGGGCCAGCACGGTTACCCCGCCATCCGCGTTTGAGTAGTGCAGCTTGAAAACGTGCGACTCCGTGTCGTGCTCGCACCGCATCGCGTCGGGCGTCAGCCAGCCGGCTGCCAGTCCGTGCCTGCGGAGCGTGAGCAGCTGCTGGTACCACGCCCGCATCTGCGGGTCCTGGAGCTTTGGGTCGGCGCACTTCGAGATGCGGAACGACTTCCGCTCCGACGGCAGCGGCGCGTTCGACCAGTCGTGGTGTGGGTACTCGGCGATGCGGCCGCGGTCGACAGCGCGGCGGAGCCCGCGGTCATGAAAGTCGGCGAAGAACGGGAAGGGCGCCTCGACGGCCGACTCCTCGCCCATGAACAGCAGCGGGATGCTTGGGTAGAGCAGCATGATTGCGGCCGCCGACCGCTGGTAGTCCTTCGACGCCAGCTGGTGCAGCCGCTTGCCCTCCGGGTGATTGCCGACCGCGTCGTGCGTCTGCAGGGCGGTCACCAGCGACCCGATGTACGATCGGTCGGGCAGGTCGCCCCCTAGCGCCTCGCGGGCCACGCGGACGTACTGGCTGCTTTCGTACAGGTAGCCGTGCTCCATCGCCTCGAGCAGGTTGTGGGTGCCGTGGTACTCGCGGTTGGTGAGCTTGAAGTCGGGCGAGGCGTGCGTGTAGATCGAGTGCATCAGGCAGTCCGACCAGATGGCGTCGTACCCCTTCAGTCCCCCGACGCTGGCGAGCAACCGCTCGTCGTACACGTTGGACTCGCCGATCAGGTGGATCGCGCGTCCCGACCGCTGTTCGAACTCGAGCGTAGCGGCGCGGATTTCGTCGAGAATCGTGTGCTCGCTGTCGTCGTGCATGAAGTGCACCGCGTCGAGCCGCAGCCCGTCGAGGTGCAGGTCGCGGAGCCAGTAGAGCGCGTTCTCAACGACCCACCGGCGGACCGGGTCGGAACGCCGCCCGTCGTAGTTGACGGCCGAGCCCCACGGCGTGTGGTGCTTGCGGGAAAAGTACGGACCGAACTCACCCAGGTAGTTCCCCTCCGGCCCGAGGTGGTTGTAGACCACGTCGAGCAGCACCGCCAAGCCGGCCGCGTGGCAGGCGTCGACCAACGTCCGGAAGTCGTCTGGCGTCCCGTAGTTGTGAGTGACCGCGTACAAGTTGACGCCGTCGTAGCCCCAGTTCCACTTGCCGGGCGACTGGGCAACCGGCATCACCTCAACCGCCGTAGCGCCCAGCTCAACCAACTCGGGAAGCCTCTCGATGGCCGCGCGGAACGTGCCTTCTTCGGTGAACGACCCGATGTGTAGCTCGTAGATGACAAGGTCCCGCTTCGCGACGCCTCGCCATTCGGCATCGGTCCAGGGGAACGCGTTGGGGTCGACAACCTCCGAGGGCCCATGCACGCCATCGGGCTGCCGCCGCGAGACCGGGTCGGGCCGGGCGATTGGCCCCTCGAGCAGGTAGCTGTACTTGTCGCCCGGGGCGGCGGAGGCGAAGCCGGCAAAACAGCCGTCTTCGCCCGGGGTCAGCTCGTGCCGGACCGCGTCGCCCGGCTCGCCGATTTCTACGCTGACGCTCTTGCACTTGGGCGCCCAGACGCGGAAGTGTGTCTTGCTGGCGGACACCGGCGTCGCGCCCATCGGTTCGGGCGGCGTTTGCTCGAAGGCGACCAGTCCGAACCAGCCGGCTCCGGCCAGCACCCCGCTGGTGGCGGCGGCGTTGGGCAGGCAGAGCCGATTCCGCCAACCCGCATCGCGGTGCGCGTCGTAGACCTGGCGGGCCAGTTTGCGGCTGGCGTTCCCTACGACGACCGCGTTGTATCCGGCGGTGAGGGCGGCCAGGTCGTTGCCCGAGTCGCCGCAGAAGACAACATCGCGGTTGTCCCACCCACAGCGTTCTACCCACCAGTCGAGCGCGTGGGCCTTCGAGACGCCTCGCGGGAGCAGGTCGAGGAGGCCATCGTTGTTGAAAGGGTCGACGCTGTGGATCAACGAGTACGGCGCGTCCCACTGGTCGAGAAGCCGCTGCACCCGCTCGGCCAGGCCGGGCAATGCGTCGGCGTCGGCGTAGTAGCTGAGCTTGAAGGGGCCTTGCTTCTCGTCCTCCTGCGCCCGCAGCCCCTCGATCGACTCGAGACGCGAGCGCAACTCGCCGATCGGCATCGGCGCAATGATCTCACCGAGGTGCTGGGCGTACGCCTGCACTGGCTGGAATCGGCCGTCGCCGCCGCCTTCGAAGACCGAGGTCCCGACATCGCAGATGATCGCCTCGGGCGTTGGGAGGTGGTGCTCGCCCATCGCCTGCTGCACGGACGAGAAGTGCCGGCCGGTGACAAACACCAAGCCGACGCCGCCTGACTTCAGCCGCTCGCCCAACGCTCGCAAATCGCGTTGGTTCTGTGCGTTGCCGTCGAGGGGGATCAGCGTGCCGTCGAGATCGGTCGCGAGCGCGCGTCGGGGGGGAGTGGACATCCGGGTCCTTGGTGGCGGGGGAGTGGGTTGCCTGGGCGGGCCGTGGGCTAGACGCTCTTGAGCCACAGGACCTGGTAGCCCTGCAGCTTCATCGGCTCACTGGTCGCGAAGGTGGCCTCGGACAACTCGTCCTGGAAGAACCGGCCCAGCGCGGCGGTGCGGAGCTTGTTGCCCTCGATCACCTGCTCATGTTCGGAGAAATTCGCCAGCACAACCAGTCGGTGCCCCTCGAACCGCCGCACGTACCCCAGCACGTGGTCGTTGGAGGTGGCGATCAGCTCCATGGTCTGGCCGGCCAACGCCGGCGATTCCTTGCGGAGGCGGATCATCCGCTGCATCGAGGTGAAGATGCGGGTGCGGATCGAGCCGTTGCCCGAAGCGATGTGGTCGTCCAGCTCCTCGAGGAACTCCCACTTCATCTTTGGGCGATGGATCCAGCGCGAGTCGGCCGCCTTGGCGGGGTCCTTGGCGAACTCGTAGTCGTTGAGCATGCCCCACTCTTCGCCCAGGTACAGCAGCGGGATGCCGCCGATGCTGAGGGTCACGCCGTGCAGCAGCAGCATCCGCCGCAGGGCTAGCTCCTTCTTCTCCTCGTCGTCCTCGTCGATCGCCTGCTCCAGGCCGGCCAGCGAGGCCATCGTGCCCGAGATCCGCATGTCGCCGGTCTGCAGGTTCTCCTGGAAAGGCACCCCACGGGCGAACGACTCGGGGAACTGGCCCGTGTAGAAGTTGTTAAGAAACTTGCGGTGGTCGTAGGCGTTGACGCCGATCGCGGCGGCGTCGGCGTCGTCGAAGGTCCAGCCGATGTCGTCGTGGCACCGCAGGTAGTTGACCCAAGAGGTGGTCTCCGGCAGCTTGTGCCGGTGCGACAGCGTCTGCTTCAGCAGCGACACCCGCCGCGTCGCGAGCGACTCCCACAACAACGCCATCAGCGTTGGGTTGTACGAGATCTGGCACTCTTTCGAGCTGACGTACTGCACGACCTCGTCGGGGTGGACGATCGCCTCGGACTTGAACAGCAGTCCGGGCGTCGCGATCCGGGCCAGGCGGTTAAACGCCTGGATGAGGGCGTGGGCCTCCGGCTGGTTCTCGCAGTTGGTGCCCAGCCGCTTCCAGATGAACGCCACGGCGTCGAGCCGCAGGATGTCGACGCCCGTGTTGGCGATGAAGAACATCTCTTCCAGCATCGAGCGGAACACGGCCGGGTTGCTGTAGTTGAGGTCCCACTGGAAGTTGTTGAACGTGGTCCAGACCCACTGCTGCATGCCGTCGTGCCAGGTAAAGTTGCCACGGCGGACCGTCGGGAAGACCTCGCGGAGCGTGTGCTCGTAGCGGTCCGGCTCGGTGCGGTCGGGGAAGATGTAGTAGAACTCCTGGTGCTCGCGGCTGCCGGCCTGAGCCAGCTGGGCCCACTCGTGGTCGTCGGCGGTGTGGTTGAACACGAAATCGAGCACCAGCAGGATGCCCTTCTCGTGCAGGTCCTCGGCCAGCAGGCGGAGGTCGTCGATGGTGCCGAGCCGCGGGTCGACCGAGCGGTAGTTGCTGATCGCGTAGCCGCCGTCGTTGTCGCCGGGGCGGACGGCGAACAGCGGCATCAGGTGCAGGTAGGTGAGCCCCAGTTCCTTGAAGTAGCCGACCTGGTCGCGGAGCCGGCTGAGGTTCTCGCTGAACAGGTCGACGTAGATCGCCCCGCCGACGATCTTCTCCGACAAGAACCACTCCGGGTTGTTCGCCCGCATCTGGTCGGTCTTCTTCAGCCGCTCGGACCGGTCGGCCCACGCGCGGGCGGCGGTCAGCAGCACCTGCTCGACGTGGTAGAAGAAGTCGTAGCGGCCGCCGTACAGCCGGTACAGCAGCTTGAACAGCAGCGGCCAGTGCTCGGCCAAGCGGTGCTCGAACGACCGGCGCGAGGCCTCGTCCAGCGTCGACTCGCGCCAGTGCTCCTCGAGACGCGGGCGGAGGCGCTGCAACGTTAGGTCGGCCTTAAACGACAGTTCATCCAGTACGCCGTTGTTATTCAATCCTGTCATTGGGGATGACTAGCTTGTCCAAGAAGTTGTAGTAATCAATCCCCTCGATGATGCCCGCGGCGTGCGACGCCTCGGCAAAGTAAATCCGCGGCCGGCTCCTCAGCCGCTCGAGCTCCGGGCTGTAGTTCCCGACGACGATCCCAAGCGAGCGGCCCTGCAGCATGCCGGCGTCGTTGCCCGAGTCGCCCGCCACCAGGACGTCCTCCGGGGCGAAGCTCCACTTCCACAAAATATGCCTTACGGACATGTCGCTGCCGCCGCGGACCGGGATAACGTCCAGGTACATTCCCAGCGACAAGACAACCTTAGCACGGACCCCGGCCTCCCTGAGGATTTTCTTGATTGCAGCGACCTTAGGGGATTTTTCGGGGTCGATCTGGTAGCTGACCTTGTACTCCGACTGGTGGCTCTCGTCCTGCTTGTAGAACCCCGGCAGCCCGTCGAGCAGCTGGCAGACCGCGTCGCGGTTCCACGCGTAGCCAATCGCCTTCCGCCAGCTGCGGTCCGGCGTCAGGTGCTCGCCGTAGTGCAGCTGGGTGCCGACGTCCGTCACGATCAGGTCCGGCTTCGGCAGGTGCAGCTCCTCGATCAGCCCCATCGCGCTGTCGAGCGTGCGGCCGGTGTCGATGCCGAGGCCAACGTGCTCGTTCTGGTCGATCATCTCGATGAATCGCCGCAGCGACTCGTCGTCGCCTGTCAGCGTGTTGTCGAGGTCGGTGATAATCAGACGGTCAAACTCCGGCAACCGCCGCGAGGCCGACTTGTGACTCAGCACCGGCGGGGGAGAATGATTGAGGATGTCGGTCAGGTCGCGCAGGTAGCGTTGGGCGTGGTTGTCCCACGAGTAGTGCTCGCGGGTGCCGGTGACGCCGTTCTGCGACCACTCCTCCCACTGCTCAGGCTCGGTGAGGGTCCGCAGCAACGCCCGCTCGATCGACGCGCTGTCGAGCGGGTCGATCAGCAGTCCGTTGCGGCAATTGGCGATGATGTCCTGGGGCCCGCCGTCGTTGGTGGCGACAATCGGCAGACCGGTGGCGCCCGCCTCGAGCAGCGTCAGGCCGAACGGCTCGGTCAACGCCGGGTTGATAAACGCGCCCTTCCCTTGTGCGGCCAGGCGGTACAGGTCGGGCACGTCGCCAGGCGCGTGGGTCTTGGGGTAGGCGACCTTGCCGTACAGGTCGTAGCGGTCGATCGCGTGGAGGATGTTCGTCAGGATCGCCTGCTGGGCCTTCGGCAGATCGCGGATGTTGTCGCGTGAGCCGAGGATCAGCACCAGGTTGGCCAGCTCCTGCAGCTCCTCGCTCTCGCCGTAGACCTGGACCAGCTTCTCGAGGTTCTTCCGCTCGTCCGGCCTGGCGAGCGTCAGGATCATCGGCTTTTCCGGCTCCTTCAGGAACCGGTCGAGCTGGTCGGCAATCGCCGGCCGCTGCCAGTCGTCGCCGGCGGGCCAGAACTCGTTGAGGTCGACGCCCGGCGGGATCACTTCCATGCGGGCCGGCACGTAATGATCGTACATCTCGTACTGCTGCTGCACCTCTTGGTTGGTGCTCGTGACAATCATCGCCGCGGTCTCGAGGGCGATCTCTTCCGCCTCGACCCGGGACGAAAACTTGTACTTCGACTCCAGGCCGTCCGACTGGCCCTTGCGGAGCGAGAGCCGCTCTCGCTTGACCCTGCCGAGCGAGTGCCCCGTGAACACGAACGGGATGTGCAGCAGCCGCGCGAGCTGCGCCCCAGCCAGGCCGGCGTCGGCGTAGTGGCCGTGGATAATCGCCGGCAGTCCGTTCCGCTTGAAGTGCTGCAGTACTTGGTCGACAAAGATGTCGATGTACGGCCAGAGCGACTCCTTTTTCAGGTAGCGCTTGGGGCCGAACGGGATCCGGACGATCTTGGCCCCTTCGCAGATCGGCTCTTCCAGCTGAGCGTACGAGTCGTCAACCGACGAGTCGATGATCTGTCGAGTCACCAGCTCGACGCCGCTCACTTGGGGCTGGCGGGCCAGGCAGCGGGCTAGGTCAAGAACGTACTTGATCTGCCCCCCGGTGTCGGCGTCCCAGCCCAGCTGCGGGTCGTGCGCCCGGATTAAGCCGTGCAGGCTGATCAGCGATACCTTGAGCTTGCCGGGCCGCGTGAACGGCACGAGCACATCGTCACTCGCTGCGGCAAACTTACTGGGGGCGAGTTGGGAATCGGTCTCGAGGCTGTTTTCCATTGGAGCAATGGCGTGGGTCTCGGTTTGTGCTGCTGTTTAGGCGGGAAGGTCGCCGCAACTGGGTTGCGGGCTGGCAGGAACGGTCAGATGAGCGAACGGCGTGCCTTCGCTCAGATTTTCCCCCAAACGGTTAGGCGTTCGCATGCCCGCAAAGGCTGCGGGAGCGCCCCGTGAGGCGAAATAGTCCCGCCCGATCGGGTGGCTTGGTCTCCGTACCGTTGCGGCTCTCTGGCTTCACACGGTGTTCGAATCGCCTGCGATGCTATAAAGCTTTGCTAGATATAAGGATACGATCTCCGTCCCAACGGTTCAACCGTCCGAAAGGAGCTATGGGCGTCTCGCCTCGTCACTGACAGCCGAGAAACCACCTGAGAGCATTGCAACCATTGTGGTTTCTACCTTACCGCATTCGCCAGCAGTGTTGTCGCTCGCTACAACACCAGTGCGCCGTTTGTATTGACGGAACGCAACTCGCTTGGATTGGGTGCGAGCAGCGCTTCGCACCCCCGACGAAACAGGTTTCGCTCTCACTATGCACGCTAACGAACGATACGACGCCCCCTTCGCGGTCACCGGCGCGACCGGCTACGTCGGCGGCCGCCTAGCCCCGGCGTTGCTCGAACGTGGGCAGCGGGTCCGCTGCCTCGTCCGCTCGCCTCGCAAGATCGAACAGCGTACCTGGCGCCGCGCGGAGAAGCTCGAGGTCGTTGAGTGCGATCTCATGGAGACCGACCGCGTCACCGAGGCCCTGCGCGGCTGCCGAGTGGCCTACTACCTGGTTCACTCAATGATTTCCGCGGGTGACGAGTACCAGCAGCGAGACCTCAAGCTCGCCAGGTCCTTTGCGACCGCGGCGGAGCGCGCCGGTATTGAGCAGATCATCTATCTCGGCGGGCTCGGCGAGGACTCCGATGACCTCAGCGCGCACCTCCAATCGCGGCGCGAAGTCGAACAGGCGCTCGCGTCGACTAGTGTGCCGGTAACGACCCTGCGCGCGGCGATGATCATTGGCGCCGGCTCGGCGTCGTTCGAAATCCTTCGCTACCTCGTCAATCGGCTGCCGATCATGATTACGCCCCGCTGGGTCGACACCGAGTGCCAGCCCGTGGCGATAACCGACGTGCTGCACTGGCTGATCGCCGCCGGGGAATCGCCCGAGGCCGTCGGCAAGACCCTCGATATCGGCGGGGCCGACTCGCACACGTACCGCGAGCTGATGCAGATCACCGCCCGGCAGCTCGGCTTAGGCCGCCGCTGGATCTTCGGCGTTCCGGTGCTCACGCCGCGGCTCAGCTCGGCCTGGATCAGCCTGATCACGCCGGTCACCTATCGAATTGCCCGCCCCCTGGCCGACGGCCTCAGCAACCGCGTGGTTGTTGGCGACCGCCCGGCGCAGGCGGTGCTCCCCCACGAGCCGCTCACCTCCGAGCAGGCGATCAGCGCCGCGGTCCACGCCGCCGAAGTCAACCAGGTTGAGACCCACTGGTCGGCCGCCGGCCCGATCCCGGGAGACCCCGACTGGGCGGGCGGCTCGGTGCTGCGTGACGAGCGCCAGATTGATATCGACGCTCCGGCCTCCGCGGTGTTCGACGCGGTCTGCCGGGTCGGCGGCGGCCACGGGTGGTACGCCGGCGACATCCTCTGGAAGATCCGCGGCTGGATGGACCAATTGGTCGGCGGCCCGGGCCTCCGCCGGGGACGCCGCCACCCAGAGAACATCCAGTACGGCGAGGCGCTCGACTTCTGGCGGGTAGTCGGCATCGAGCGCGGCCGCCTGCTGCGGCTGCGGGCCGAGATGAAGCTGCCCGGCGATGCGCAGCTCGAGTTCCGCCTCGAGCCTACCGACGCCCCCGCACGCACGCGTCTATTCATGGCGGCCTCGTTCCGCCCGCGGGGCCTGTTCGGGCTGTTCTACTGGTACGCGGTGCTGCCGCTGCACCACTTTGTGTTCGGCGGGATGCTGCAGGGCATCAAGTCGTCGGCCGAATCCGCGGCCAAAGCGACCGCGGCCGACCGGCCCGTGCCCGCGGGCAACGCGCACTCGGCTTGATATCTTGCCGCTTGGCGTTGCTGCCCTGACCTCTATCGTAAGTCAGCAGACCGAGCCGGCACTGGCTCGGCAAAGCGTAGCCACCTATTGCGAGACCACGATGGGCGATTCAACCGCTGCATATCTAGTAATCGGGGCATCTGGCTCGATCGGCGCGGCAACCGCCCGCAGGCTAGCGGCTTCGGGCGCCCGGGTTGCGCTCGCCGCCCGGTCAAGTGATCGGCTGCTAGAGCTCGCCTCGGAGCTCGACGCCCCGTGCTTCGAGATTGACCCCACCGAGATTGGCGAGGTCGAGGAGGCGTTCGGCGCCGCTGCGGAGCAGCTTGGCGGGCTGACCGGCGCGGTCAACTGCGTCGGGTCGCTGATGCTGAAGCCGGCGCACCTCACCAGCGCCGACGACTGGGCAGACACGCTCCGCATCAACCTCACCTCGGCGTTTGCCGTCGTGCGGGGCGCGGCGCAGACAATGCGCCGCAGCGGTGGCTCAGTCGTTTTGATCTCGTCCGCGGCGGCGCGGCACGGATTCGCGAACCACGAGGCAATTGCCGCCGCCAAGGCGGGCGTCATCGGGCTGACAACTTCGGCGGCGGCTACGTACGCCCCCTTCGGCCTGCGGTTCAATGCGGTCGCCCCGGGCCTGGTGCGAACCCGCATGACCGAGCAGATCTGGTCGAAGGACGCGTCGCGGGCTGCCTCCGAGGCGATGCACGCCGTGGGTCGACTCGGCGAACCGGACGACATCGCCAGCGCAATCGCCTGGCTGCTCGCCCCCGAAAACAGCTGGCTCACCGGCGAGGTGCTCACCGTCGACGGCGGCCTGAGCACGGTCCGCACCGCCGCCCGCAAAAAGCCTAGCTAGGCGGCTGGTGCACCAGCAACGGTGCGGTTGAGCGGCTTCGTCAGCACCCACTGCGACACGCCAACCTGCCGCTCGCGGAAGCCGGCTTCACAGTACGCAAGGTAGTACTCCCAGGTACGCAGGAATCGCTCGTCGAAGCCCAATGCGTGCACTTTAGGCAGCTGGCCCCACAACCGTTCCCGCCACTCGCTCAGCGTCCGGGCGTAGTGGTCGCTGAAGTCCTCCTGCTGCATCAGCCGCAGGTCGGTTTGCTCCGCCAGGCATCCGGTAATGGCGCTGGGACTCGGCAGGAACCCACCGGGAAAAATGTACCGCTGAATAAAGTCGACCGAGCGGCGGTAGCGTTCGTACCGGCAGTCGGGGATGGTGATCGCCTGCAGCCCCATCGCCCCGTCTGGCTTCAACAGGCCCGAACACTGCCGGAAATAGCCGGGCAGGTACTCCTCGCCAACCGCCTCGATCATCTCGATCGAAACAACCCGGTCGTACTGCCCGCGGAGATCGCGGTAGTCGCTCTGAAGCAGCTCGACCCGGTCCGCGACGCGTGCTTCTTCGAAACGCTGCTTCGCGTAGCTGTGCTGATTCTCGGAGATGGTTGTCGTCGTGACCCGGCAGCCGTAGGTGCGGGCGGCGTGCTCGGCGAAGCCGCCCCAGCCCGTGCCGATTTCGAGCACGTGGTGCTCCGGGCCGATCCGCAGCCTGCGACACAGGCGATCGTACTTCTCGACCGAAGCCTCTTCGAGCGTGGCGTGGGCGCTCGGGAAGATGCCGCTCGAGTAGGTCATCGTCGGGTCGAGCATCAGCGCGAAAAATTCGTTGCTGAGGTCGTAGTGCGCGGCAATGTTGCGGCGGCTGCCGTGGGCCGTGTTCCGGCGGAAGCGGTTGACGGCCGAGCGGAGCGGGCGGAGCGCCCGGGGCACACCACGCTCGACCTGCTGCAGGGCGGTCGCGTTGCGGGCCAGCACCCGCAGGGTGGCGGTGAGGTCCGGCGCGTCCCAGTCGCCATCGATGTAAGCGTCGGCCGCGCCGAGCGCCCCGCCCAGGGCGACCCGACGGTAGAACCGCGGGTTCCGCACGTTAATCTCTGCGGTCGGCTCCTCGGGCCCAAGGTCAATCACGACGCCCGGCTCACGCAGCGTCAGACCGCCATGCAGTAAACCCTTGAGCCGCCCCAAAACCAACGCGCGGAGCCGGCGCTCCAGCCAAGACGCTCGGGCGGGCCTGCGGTCGTCAACGGCTACGGGCTGGAGGGCAGGTTTTGTGGGTGAGGATAGAAGGGACATTTTTTCCACCACAGCAGGAACGCTTGATAGTAAATCGCCATCAGCACTTGGGTCGTCGCCAGCGGCCGCCTGAAGGCCAGCGACTGGATCGCACGCCGCGTGAGCGGCCGCCTCGTGAGCCGCATGCAGGCGTCGAACCGGCCGTGGCCGCCGCCGCAGCTAGCGAGCGCTACAACGAGCTGGTCGCCGGGCGGGGTGAGCCGCCAGTGGTAGTCCGCGTCCATTCCCATGAACGGCGACACGTGAAAGTCTTTGCTGTGCTCGAACCGCAGCGCGTCGCCCCCGGGCCGCCGGTTGGCGTTCGACAACAAGTACAGCCGCCGCTCGCCCCACGGCGTGTTGTTCACCTCGGCCAGCACCTGCTCGACCCGGCTGCCGCTCGCGTCGTAGACGTAAAACAAATTCAACGGGCTAAAGTAGTGCCCGAACCACCGCAGCTGCGTGAGGACTCTGATCGGGCCGCCAGGCGAAGGTCCTCCCAGCCCCGCAATCGACCGACAGACACCCTCGCGGAGATCCCGTGTGCTCCCGTCCAGATGATCGCCAGCGCTGTGAGAAGCAAGCGACCACCGGCTACTTGCTATTGCCCGGCCGGCGCCGACAACCTCGTCGAGTTCATCGAGGTCGAGCCACGCCATCGCCAGCGGGTAGCGGAAGCGGTGCTTCAGCGGCTGCCGGCGGCGGTGGGCAACGACCCCCTCGTACAAGCAGCTGTGCATGCTTCTAGTCCGATTCCAAAATGTTTGGCGACCGCCAGCGCGCTGTTGACGCCGTCCTCGTGGAAGCCGTAGCCCCAGTACGCTCCGCAGTAGTGTATCCGGTCGCGGCCGCTGATCTCGTCCCACCTCGGCTGGGCGCCTATCGAGTCTGCCGAGTACGCCGGGTGGGTAAAATGGAACTCGCGGATCACCGATCCCGGGTCGATCGGCGTCGTTGGGTTGAGCGTCAGCAGCAACGGCCGCGGTGTCTTCAACCCCTGCAGCCGGGTCAAGTCGTAGGTAACGGTTGCCGGTGAGTCGCTTTCGGTCGAGAGCCGGTAGTTCCAACTTGCCCAAGCCGCCGAGCGGGAGGGCAGGGCGGACGCATCGGTGTGCAACACGGCTCGATTGGGCTGGTAGGGGAATGCCGAGAGAACCTGCCGCTCGTCCGCTGTGGGGCGGTGGAGCATCGCCAGGGTCTGATCGGCGTGGGTGGCGAACACGACCTCATCGAAGCACTCTTCGCTGCCGCTCGCCCGGCGGACGGCGACGCCCGCGGGCCGCCGCTCCACAGCGACAACCGGATCGCCAGTCCTGATTCCGCCTGCTTCTTCGAGCGGGCTCAGCAACGCCGCGACGTACCTCCGCGAGCCGCCCGTGATGGTGCGCCACTGCGGCCGGTCTCGCAGCTGCAGCAGGCCGTGGTTCTGGAAGAACCCGATGAGGAAGGGGGCTGGGAAAGCCAGCACCCCGCTCGGCCGGCTCGACCAAATAGCCGCTGCCATCGGCGCCAGGTAGTGTGACACAAACCGCCGGCCGACGCCGCACTGCTCGACGAAATCGCCGGCTGAAAGGTTGGCCAATTCCGCGGGGTTGTTGGCCGCCCGACGCGCCGATCGGTTGAACCGCACGATGTCGGCAATCATCCGCCAGAACCGCGGGTCGACCGCGTTGCGACGCTGCGCAAACAGGCCGTCAAGCGAGCTCCCCTGGTACTCCAGCCCGGTCGCGTCGCAGCGGACGCTGAAGCTCATGTCGCTCGCGCGGGAATCGATGCCGAGCAGCTCCAGCATCCGGCAGAAATTGGGGTAGGTGCGGCGGTTGAACACCATGAACGCGACATCCGCCGCGACCCGCACGCCGTCCACCTCAACATCAACCGTCTGGGCGTGCCCGCCGAGGTGGTCGGCCGCCTCGTAGAGCGTCACCTCGTGACGGCTCGCCAGGAGCCGGGCGGCCAGCGAGCCACTAACGCCTGATCCGATCACCGCGACCCGCATGCTAGGCCTCGGCTTTATGGAGGTTGAGATTCTCTCGCCGCAGCTCCGCAGGGCCGGGCTTCAGGTCCCACACTAGGCCCAGCCAGGAGAGCATCACCAACAGGTAGTAGGAGACGTCCACCTGCCACCACAGGAAACCTTGCCGGGCAGAATTTGGGTAGTAGTGGTGGTTGTTGTGCCAGCCCTCGCCGAAGGTCAGCAGGGCAAGCCAGAAATTGTTCCGGCTGTCGTCGTTGGTTTGGTAGGGGCGGTTGCCGTACTTGTGGGCCAGCGAGTTGATGGCGAACGTGGTGTGGTAGAGCGCGATGGTCGAGATCACGAACCCCCAGACCAGCAGCTGCGGCCCGCTGACACCAAGGCCGGGGGCGTAGGCCTCGAGAGCCACGCCGAGTGCGTAGGTCGCTACGGCCAGCACGGCCGGCGCGACAAACTCGTGCCGCTCAATCCAGCGGAGCTCGGGGAACTTGAGCAGGTCCTTGACCATTTTCTCGTTCGTCCCGTAGTTCTCCCGCGTCATGAACCACAGCATGTGGCTCCACAAGAAGCCCTGCTGCCGCGGCGAGTGGATGTCGTCGACGCTGTCCGAAGCGCGGTGGTGGTGCCGGTGGTGGGCGGCCCACCAGATGGGCCCCCGCTGCGCAGCCGCACTGCCGAGCAGAGCGCCGGCAAACTGCACCGCCCGGCTAGTCTTGAACGCCCGGTGCGAGAAGTAGCGGTGGTAAAACGCCGTGAGCGCGAAGACCCGCAGGAACAACAGAAACAATGCCAACCCTACCGCTGTCCAGCTCCACCCCACCCATAAAACCAGCAGGCAAGCGGCGTGCAGCAGCAGGAATGGGGCGACCCGGAACCACTCGACGCGGTCCTCTTCGCCCTGGCAGGCTAGGCACTCTACTGCGGGGGCGGGCCCGGGGCTCGGCTCTACCTGGTAGGGGCTATCGGAGAGGGTTGGGGGGAGATTGGTCATTAACCTCTGGCCAGGCGTTGGGGCGGGCACGCTGCGATCCAGATTTTTAGCAGGACGCCCGCCGATGACCACCCGTCTAGGGTGAGTTTTTCGGCGGCCACGGGACAAACGCACTCGTCCGCCGGGCGTAGTCGCCGTAGGCGTCGAGTCGCTGCGACAAGGACTTCTCCAACAGCGTCACGCCGGAAACCTTCAACAGCAGCACCGAGATGGTCAGCGGCCCGATGATTGTCCACCACCAAGACCCACTTTCCGCCGCCGCCAAGTAGATTCCCCACCAGAGCACGAACTCGCCGAAGTAGTTGGGGTGCCGGCTGTAACGCCACAGACCACGGTCCATGACCTGCCCTTGGTGGGACGGATCGGCCTTGAAACGCGCCAACTGCAGATCGGCCGTGGACTCCACCGCCAACCCAACAGCCCAGACCGCCGCGCCGAGCAGGGTCAGCGGGCCGATTGCGTCTGGCTCAACCATTCCCACCTGGAGCGGCAGAGCTATGATCCAGGCAAGCGCGGCCTGGAGCCCGAAAACGGTCGCCAAGCTAATCAGCGGGAACCACCCACCGTGTTTGTCGCGCATCGCCGCGTAGCGGTGGTCCTCCCCGTGTCCCCAGTTACGGTAGATTAGGTACCCGGAGAGCCGCAGCCCCCAGAGGGTCACCATCGCGGCGACTAACCACTCGCCGGCCGCCGGGCTCTGGGAACGAGATACCGCCACCCACGCAATCAGTACAAAGCACAGACCCCATACCGGATCGGCGACGCTGGCGTCGCGTTTTGCCAGGCTCAGGCCCCACGCGGCTAGTTGCAACAGGATTACTGCTAAGAGACCAACCGCGAGCACGTCTATCGTCATCCTGGCCCACCAATCACGAACTTCTACAATCCCAGCATCCTACTCTTACCGACCACAGCCCGCTGACAAGCAGGAGCGAAAGTGAACGTCATCGATCTCGCCGAAAGCCGGCTGCTGCCCGACTGGCTGATCCGCGCGGGCATCCGCCGGCTGCTCGCCCAGCGCAAACAAAACCCTCAGCAGGCCGAACGCCGGGCGTCGGTCCAAGAGTTTGCCGACCAGTTGCGGCAGGGCCCGCTCGCCATCGCGACCGACGCCGCTAACGAGCAGCACTACGAGGCGCCCGCGGCGTTCTTCAATGAGGTGCTTGGGCCGCGACTGAAATACAGCTGCTGCCTGTTCGACGATCCGAACGCGACCCTCCGACAAGCGGAGGAAGCCATGCTTACCCTCACCTGCAGCCGGGCCGACCTGCAGAATGGTCAGCGGATCCTCGAACTCGGGTGCGGCTGGGGGTCGCTGTCGCTCTGGATGGCAGAGAAATACCCCGACGCTCAGGTAACGGCCGTATCGAATTCGAACAGCCAACGCGAGTTCATCCAGGCGAGGGCCGGCGAGCGTCGGCTCGAAAACCTGGAAGTGATTACCGCCAACGTCACCGAGTTTGAGCCGGCAGGAACGTACGACCGCGTCGTGTCGGTAGAAATGTTCGAGCACATGCGGAATTACGAGGAGCTGTTCCGCCGCGTGTCGAGCTGGCTCGAGCCGGACGGCGTCGCCTTTGTTCACGTGTTCTGCCACGCGGGCGAGCCGTACCTGTTTGAAGACAACGGCCCGAACGACTGGATGAGCCGCCACTTCTTCACCGGCGGCACGATGCCGTCGGACGATCTGTTCGCGTGCTTCGACAAACACCTCCGCATCGCTGAGCAGTGGCGCGTCGACGGCACGCACTACTGGCGGACCTGCGAGCACTGGCTGCAGAACCTCGACGCCACTCGGCCAGAGCTGCTCAAGATCCTGGGCGAGGGCCTCGAGGCCGGCGAAGCGAAACGGATGCTGCAGCGGTGGCGGATGTTCTTCATGGCGTGCGCCGAGTTGTTCCGCTATGAAGAGGGCCAGCGGTGGCTGGTGTGCCACTACCGTTTCGAGCAGGCCGCCTCTCCGCAGACCAGCGAAACCCGGCCGCTTGCACACCAGGCCTAGGCCGCATGAAGAGCAAACCACTACGCAACCTGGTGCTGGTGCTCGGCGACCAGCTCAACGCCGACTCGGCCGCGTTCGATGGCTTCGACCGCGATGCCGACGGCGTCTGGATGGCGGAGGTCTGCCACGAGTCCGAGCACGTCTGGACCCACAAGGCAAGGATCGTCATGTTCCTCGCCGCCATGCGGCACTTCCGCAACGCCCTGGAGGATCGCGGGCTGCGGGTGCTGTACCGCGAACTACCGGCGACGGGCAAGGACTCGATCGAGACTTTCAGTGACGCCCTCGAGCAAACACTCGCCGAGCTCGAATGCTCAAAGCTGGTGGTCGTCGACCCGGGCGAGTGGCGGGTGCGGCAGGAGCTGAAGGACGCCGCCGAGCGGCTTGGCGTGGCGCTCGAGTTTCGCGCCGACCGCCACTTCCTCTCGACGCCCGAGCAGTTTGCCGAGCACGCCGAGGGACGCAAGCAGCTCCGCATGGAGTACTTCTACCGCGAGATACGCCGACGGCACAACGTGCTGATGAAAGACGGTAAGCCGGTGGGCGGCAAGTGGAACTTCGACCACGACAACCGCAAGTCGTACGGCAAGCAGGGCCCCGACCCCCACCCTCCCAAGGCGTTCCCGCCCGACGCGGTGACCGCCGGGGTGATCAAGCTGGTCAACAGGCGGTTCGCCGAGCACCCGGGCGATATGGACGCGTTCGACTGGCCAGTGACGCCAGAGCACGCCGCCCACGCGCTGAAAGACTTCATCAAGAACCGGCTCCCCCGCTTCGGCGACTACCAAGACGCGATGTGGACCGGCGAGCCGTTCCTCAACCACTCGCTGCTGTCGGCGGCGATGAACCTCAAGCTGATCAACCCCGCCCAGGTCGTTCAGGCCGCGGTCGACGCCTACCAGGACGGCTCGGCGCCGCTGAATTGTGTCGAGGGCTTTGTGCGGCAGATCCTCGGCTGGCGCGAGTACGTCCGCGGCGTCTACTGGCTGCACATGCCGGGCTACCTCGAGCGGAACGAGCTCGGCGCCGACCGGCCGCTGCCCGACTTCTACTGGACAGGCGAAACGGAGATGGCCTGCCTGCGGGACGCCATCGGTCAGACACTCACCTACGGCTACGCCCACCACACCCAGCGGCTGATGGTGACCGGCCTGCACGCGTTGCTGGTGGGGGTCGACCCGCGCGAGGTCCACAAGTGGTACCTGGCGGTCTATGTCGACGCGGTCGAGTGGGTTGAGCTGCCCAACACGCTCGGCATGTCGCAGTTCGCCGACGGCGGCGTGATGGCGAGCAAGCCGTACGCCGCGTCCGGCAAGTACATTGACCGGATGAGCAACTACTGCCAGTCGTGCCGGTTCGCCCCGGCCAAGGCGACCGGCGACGACGCCTGCCCGTTCACTACGCTCTACTGGGACTTCCTCGACCGCAACCGCGAGCGTCTGGAGGAAAATCAGCGGATGAAGCTGCAGGTCAAGAACCTGGACAGGAAGACCGACGAAGAGCTCGCGTCGATCCGCGAGGCGGCGGCGCGGCTGCGTTAGGCGTGTTCCGCGGCTCGCGTTGGCGCACAAAAAAAGCGAGGCCGCGGCAGAACCGCGGCCTCGCTGTCTTCACGCTATGATCTCGCTCTACTTGCTCGCGGGGCAGCTCGACGCGGCCTCGGCCTTCAGCGAGGTGTAGCTGGTCTCCGAGTCGTGCGAGGCCTGGCTCGTCTTCGCTTCTTCCTTCGGCAGCAGGACGCTGTCGATGACGTGGATCACGCCATTGCTGCACATGATGTCGGCCTTCACAACCTTGGAGCCGTTGATCATGACGTTGCCGTCCTTCACGGCGATGTCAACCATCTTGCCGTTGAGGGTCTTGGCCTGCTTGAGCTTGGTCACCTGCTCAGCGGTCACCTTGCCCTCGACCACGTGGTAGGTCAGGATCGCGGTCAGCTTCTCTTTGTTCTCCGGCTTCAGCAGCTCGGCGACCGTGCCCTCGGGGAGCTTCTTGAAGGCGTCATCGGTCGGGGCGAACACGGTGAACGGGCCCTTCCCCTTGAGGGCTTCAACCAGACCGGCCTCGCCAACCGCGGTGGTCAGCGTCTTAAATGAGCCCGCACCAACCGCCGTGTCAACGATGTCTTTCTCGGCGGACATGGCGGCCGAAGAGAGTGACAGGACCGTTACGGCGGTGAGGCATGACGCAAACGTTTTGATAGTGGCAAACATGTGTCTTATTCTTCCCGTTAAACTTGGTTAGGTGATTCTTCCCCGCGCTACCGGGTCGAGGGCGAGAAGCTGTGGCGGCCGCCGTTCTCTCGCAGCTGTAAAGACACTAGCGCCGTTGTCTGCGTCGACAAGGGAAGTCGCCGACATAAATTTTTTGGCGGTCGCTGCTCGCCTGGAAAGGCGCGTCGCCGACATGGCGACTAGAAGAGCAGGGCGTTCAGAACCGACCGCGGGCAGGCCGAAGAGACGTGGCCCACTGCTCCGAACAAGAGCGCTAGACCGCTAGCTCGAGAACCGCGTCTTGTCGCCGACCGGAAGCATCAGCCGCAGCGGCGCGAGCAGGTTGTCACGCAGCGTCGAACGACGCGCGGCGTGCTTGCAGAGAATGACCGTGGTGTCCATCTGCTTGAGATTATCCTCATGCTCCCGCTCGAGGTCCGCGAGCAACTTCGCTACCTGACGCTGCGGGTCGAGTGGGCCCAACCCGCGCAGGCGATTGAGCAGCTCGGCTACCGACAGCGGCATGCCGTCGGACGTCCGGCACTCGAGCAGTGATTCGCCGTAGAACAGCACCCGGTCGTCCGGGCCGAGCTGCAACGAACCCCGCTGGTACTCGCCCGACTCGAGCAGCGGCTCGTCGACCGTCGTCTTAGTGTCGGCCGAAGCCGACGCGGGGAAGAGCGACCACTCGCGGAGCGCCGCACGGTACAGCAGTGGCGGCGGGTGGCCGGCGTTGCAAACCGTCAGCCGCCGATTGGGGGCGAAGTAGGTCGCCATCATCACGGCTCCGCAGCCGCCCTGGTCGGCGGAATCTTCGAGCACCCTACGCATGCCCGACTCGCAGCCGCCCTGCTGAATACGGTTGACGTGCTTTTTGAGCAGCTCGCGGAACTTGGCCGCGATGTCGACGAACGCACCCCGGCCGGGGACTAGGTCGGCCAGCAGGAACCGCGTGATTCGACCCGAGGCGCAGGACGACACGAAGTGCAGCCCACCGCCCTCGGGGCCCGACGCACGGGCAGACAGCCACAGGTCCAATCCGGGGCGTGACAGCTCGTGCTCGCCTGGCGAGTTCCCGCCCCAGACTTCCATGCAGCGGAGACGGTCGACGGGCGGCGGTGAGGCATCGAAGGTAGTCATGGGCGTCAGCGACAGCTTGGGTAGCTCGCGGGTGAGCACGCGGCGCGGTGAGCTTGCAAGTTGGCAGCCAGGCGTCCAATGCGTGTCTTTGCCTTTACTGTAGCAGCCGCCGCCGGGGCGACCACCAAGAACTTTGCAATCAGCTCCCCTCTAACCCGCGGCTATGCCTTAATCGCCTCGACGAACCCCTGCAAGTGAGCCATTGTGTCGCAGAAGGCCGAGTAGTGGAGCTGCTTGCGAATCTCGTCGGTAAGCGCTCGCCCGCCAACCACGATTTGCGACCTGTCGGCGACCTGCGACCGGAACGCCTGGAACTCGGCCAAGAACCCGGGCGGGTCGGTGAGGTAGCTGCAACTAATCCAGACTACCTTCGGACGCTCGCTCTGGACCGCGTCTGCCAGGCTGGCGAGCGGGATATTCTCGCCGAGCGAAGTCGCCCGCCAGCCGAGGTCGCTCAACACCAGGCGGGTCATGTCATTCGGCAGGCTGTAGTAGTCGCCAGCGGTCGACGCCCCGATCGCGAGCGGCGCGTCTGGCTCGGGCGGCTGGCAGAGGTTCTGCAGGTCGACGAGCGTCTGCTCGACAATCCCGCACGCCCGGCGCTCCTGGTAGATCGACACTTGCCCTGTTTCCCACAGGGCGCCGACGCGGTGCATTGCCGGGGCAAGGACCGCGTCGCACAGCTCGGCCATGCCCACCCTTGCGACCGCCAGCTCGACGCCAATCTGTCTGGCGGTTGCCTCCTCGCCTGCGGTGATGGCGGCCGTGAATCGATCGACCGCGCCCGCCAGGCAGGGCCTGCGGACAGTCGCTGGCGCCACCAGGCCTATGGCCGCGGGTTCCACCACCCGCCGATCGGTCCGCTTCAGAAAATCGAGCAGCTCGCTCATCGGCACCCGACGGTGCCCCCCGGCGGTGTGCTCGGCGCGGATCAGCCCACCGTCGCACCAACGCTTGATCGAGGACTCGCTGACATCGAGCGCCCGGGCGATCTGCTTGGGAGAGAGTAGCTGCTGTAAATCGGTACCGCTCACGGAATTTGGTCTCGATGGCGCCCGTTTTGCCCGCTTCTCTATCGCTGCAACCAACCGCATCGCTGAGCAGGCCCTCCCTTATTTCAACCTTAGCCTCTGCATTCGACCACTAAAAGAACATTTTTCGGTAGAAGCAGCTTGCAAGGTGCCCCTTAAACCGATACGATTCAAATGAACGATTTGAACGTTTCACTAATCTTGGAGTCTCCGATGGCGACCGCCACTGCTACCCGCACTCCCAATCGCCGCTCACGGGCTGCTAGGGTCCAGCGCGGCGAACAACTGCTTTCATCGGGATTCACCTACATCGGCTGCGAAGCGATCGCTTCGGCAGACCTCCAGCCCGCCGAAGCAATCCGCCAAGCCGAGCGGCTGCTAGACGGAGACCAAGACCGGGTCGGCAAGATGTGCGAGGAGGAGATCCTCACCCCGCAGCACGAACGCGACCTGTTCCACTCGCTCAACTTGCTGAAGCGGCTCGCCGCCGAAATCGCGGAGGGTGTGAACCGGAGCAACCCGAAGAGTGCCGAACTCGACGAGATCGAGAGCCTGTCCAAGGCGGCATTGCAGGTCCGCGACTACATTATCCGCTCGAATCTGCGACTCGTTTACGCGGTCGTCAAGAAAACGCTCGGATCGAACAGCACGCTCGGGTTCGACGAGTTCGTCAGCGACGGCGTCTGCACGTTGATGAACGCGGTTGAGAAGTTCGACTACAGCCGCGGTTTCCGGTTCAGCACCTACGCGTACCGATCGGTGGCCCGCACGGTCTACCGGGCCATGCTTGCCGCCCAGAAGGAAGAGTCACGGCTCGCCCGGGACGCCGAGGACTGGGCGTTCGAGCAGCAGCCGGAGGAGAGCCCCTCGCTGGCTCACGACGTCGTGGGGGAACGCCTCCGTTCTGCCGCGGCGGCGATGGTCGACAAGCTTGATCGCCGAGAGCAGCTGATCATCCGCAGCCGCTACGCCCTCGGCGCCCACCGCAAGGTCCGCAGCTTTCAGGACATCGCCAATCGCTTGGGGATATCCAAGGAGCGGGTCAGGCAACTCGAGAAGCGTGCCAGCGACAAGCTGCACGAGATGGCCTCTCAGCTCGACCACGACGAGCTGTTTGGCGCCGCGCTGGCCTAGCTCGGCGACGCGATTCCGCGAGTCAGCTCCGCGGCGCGACTCAGTGCCCCCGCTCTACGATTGGCGGCGCCGATCTTTGCTGCCCCGCACCCAACCCTCTGCCAGTGGCCCTCTGCCAGTGGGCAGCAGGGCATCGGCGTGGTGATTTCTGTCGCCAGCGTTCCTCGGTCACATTCTCTCTCAAGTGACCTCCCAAGCCCCCTCGCCCACGCAGCCACCCCACTCACGGGAAATTCTCCGCTGCGGGCCGCGGTTGCTACCACGGCAATGGGCTGAGTCGGGCGATTAGGCATCGTCTTCGGACTACCGGGTAAGCCGGGGCAGCCGAATATCCGATACACCCGAAAGACTCTGCCATGCTGCGCGCAGGGCGAAGCGATAGCATTACTATCACGCCACCCGAGAATTCATGCCAACCCAACGGTCGCAACCGCAGGGCAAACACCGCTCGCTTGGGCCGAAGGGCCCCGGCGCGTTGGTCGCCATGCTGCTCTGCGCCGGCTGGGTCGGATTCTGGGCGAGCGGCGCCCCGCGCCCGCTCGCGAACAACCCGCCGGTCCCCAGCCCTGCGGCCACGCAAACCGGCGCGGCAGACGCGTCCGTGGTCCGTCGGCCGGTCGACCTGCTGGCAGTAGACGGGCCGCGGCTGGCGGCGGTCCATCAAGCCGTGGAATGGCGTGAGGCCCCGCTCGCGCACAGCGTGACGCCCGTGGTCTCGGACCGGTACCTGGTTGCGCAGGCGCCGCTGACGCCGGAGTACCTGCCCCGCGAGCCGCTGCCGCCGCCGGTTCCGTCGCCGCCGACCCCAGCCAACGGGTCTCCGACGACCAACGAGCCGCCCAGGCAAGTCCTGCTGCCGATCGATCAAGCAGGCGCGATTAACGGCTCGGTCGAGGCCACCGGCGAGCTGGTCTCGGTGGCGGTCCGCGAGGCGCCGCTGCACTCGGTGCTGTCGCTGCTCGCCCAGCAGCAGGGGCTGAGCATCGTCGCCAGCAGCAGCCTGACCCAGCCGGTCACCGTCACGCTGCAGCCGACCTCGTTGGAGAATGCGCTCGACGCGTTGCTCGCGGTCGCGGGCTGCACCTGGACCAGCCGCAACGGCGTGATCTACGTCACGGCGATGACCAAGGAGGGCTCTTCCAGCCCGTTCTTCCAGGGGCGCGAGGTGCGTCTGTTCTCGCTGAACTACGCCTCGGCCGAGGACGTCGAGAAGGTGGTGGCCGGTCTGCTCTCGCCGGTCGGCAAGGTGTTCATCCGCCAGGTCAGCCCGACCGACAAGCTGCGGACCGTCGAGCAGGTGGTGGTCGAGGACCTGCCACCGTTCATCGAGCGGATCGCCGACTACATCGCCCAGGCCGACCAGATGCCGCGCCAGGTCATGATCGAGGCCCACATCCTGCAGGTGCGGCTCGGCAAGGACAAGGCGCACGGCGTCAACTTCGACGCCCTCACCCGCCTGAGCGGCGCCAAGGTGCAGCTCTGGAGCAAGGGCCTGGCGAGCGAGGACGGCCCGGGCATGGTGTTCACGGTCGACGGAACCGACTTCAACAGCGTGATCGACTGTATCACCAACACCACCGACGCCAAGACGCTCGCCTCGCCCAAGACGCTGGTGATCAACGGGCAGGAGTCGAAGATTCAAATCGGCAGCCGGCTGGGCTACTTCGTCACCACGACGACCCAAACCAGCACCCTGCAGGACGTCCAGTTCTTGGAGGTGGGCGTCGTGCTGCACGTGACGCCGATGATCACCGCGGACGGGCAGGTGCTGATGCAGGTGGCGCCGAAGGTCTCGAGCGGCGACATCAACCCCGTGACCACGCTGCCCGAAGAAGAAACCACCGAGGTCGACACGTCGGTCCTGGTGCCGGACGGCCACGGCATCATCATCGGCGGGCTGATCCAGGAGTTCAACACCGAGCGGCAGAGCAAGCTCGGCTGGGCGGGCGACCTGTGGGGCATCGGCAGGCTGTTCCAACGCCGCTCGGTCGACCGCGAGCGGAACGAGGTGATTGTCGCCCTGCTGCCGCGGATTGTGCCGTGCGGCTCTTGCGAAGAGGCGACCGAGTACGACCGGGCCACCACGCCGCTGCTCGAGCCACACCTGGCCCCGGCCTACCGGCCCTGGGAACCCGCGCTGCCGGACGCGACCCACCGCCCGCTGTGGGCAATCAAGTCGGCGCCAGCAGCCGCGCACAACGAGGCAGGGGAGTGCACCGAGGTCGTCGCGGAGCCGGTCGTCGCGGAGCCGGTTGTCGCAGAGCCACTCGGAATGCAACCCACCGTTGTCGAGCAGCCGTCGGAGTCACTTGAAGTCCTCCGCCTGCCGGCGATCAACTAGCACGCCCCTGGCTTGCCGAGCACCTACAGGGCGATAGCGGGAATCACCGCGTCGAACGCGCCCACGCCCGGGACGATCGCCCGCACCTTCAGCACCGCGTAGGCCGGCGCGATGGCGTCTGGGTCGACGGGCCGCAGCGGGACCTGGAGCGCGGCCCCGCGGAAGTCGCCGCTGTCAGCGGCGATGCGTCCCGACCAGCGCTGCACCTCCACCGGTTGGCTCCGACCGTGGCGGCCGAAACCGTAGAGGTGCAGCTCGGTGTTGATGGTCGCCGCGACAGGGACCGGGTTGCCGGCGATGTCCCGCAGCTGCACGTAGAGCTGGACGCCGTCGACGCCGGCGTCGGCGTCCCAGTTGGCGGCCTGGGCGATTGCCTGCAACGCGGCGACCGGCGGCCGCGGCGTCGGCGCGGGGGCGGCGACGAATACCACCCCGCCGGCCGGGTCGCCCGCCGGCGGCAGCTCGATTGGGCTGATCGCACCGACCGCTACCACATGGGCGGCCGGCGTGCGGCTGGCCAGCGTAACCCCTGCGCGGGTCACGGCCAGCCACAGCTCTTGGTTGGTGGTGCGGGGGTCGATCTCGCCCCGCAGGGTGCGGCCGTCGACGGTAGCGACCCACACCGACTCGCCTACCTCGATCCCGCTCCACGGCTCGGCGCCCGCCGGCGGCAGGGCGCCGGCGATCAACACAAGGACGACAGCCAGGGCAGGGCGGGTCACGGCGGCAATCTCCAAAGGCGAGCCAGGGGTTCGCCAGTCAGAGTTCGCAATCGGGGCGCCAGGAGCCGCGCCGCGGGCTGTGCGACGCGTTTGAGCCTGCTATCGCAGTGTCTGCAGCCGATCGCCCGCCGCGACGTGAATCGCCCTGTGGCGGAAACGCCCCGGGGGGCGTCGCCAAAACGCAACGCCGGACAAGCGTGCGATCGCCCGCCGTACCGCTCCGAAGGAGGGCGCCGCTACCGCCAGCTGCCCGGCACGATGACGACCGGGTCGGTCTGGTCGAAGCCCGGCGGCGGGGTGGTGGAGTAGGCATCGTCGTACTTGATGACAGGCAGCGTCTGGTTCTGCAGACGGCACTCGCCACCGACGAGAACCACGCCGCGGAGGTCGGGCTGGCGGTCGTTGCCCCCGCCGTCGATCGTGAGGTTGCCGGTGCAGTAGATGAGGCCGGCAATCGAAGAAATGAACGAGTCGGACTTGTCGGTGTCTTCCTCGCCCTGGTACGGCGTGCCGGTGTTGTTATAAGACGGCGATAGAAGCCACTCGGCCAGGTTCCCATCCTTGGTTGATATTTCGATGTCCCCATCAACCAGCAGAGCGGGGTAGTGCGGGTAGGCGGGTTCCCAGTTGATCTTGTCTGACAGGTAGACCTTTTTACCGGGCGCCAAGTTGGTGACGACTAGGGTGCCCACGATGCGACTGGTGGAAATGGATAAGTCTTTCCCCTGCGTGTCAATGACATAGATCCCATCCGAGTTCTTGCCGGCCCAGCTGGAGTTTGGGCTGAGGAGGGTCATACTGATGATCGCCGACCCAAAGACCGCTGGCTTAACCACCGTGCCCATTTGCTCATAGTAATCGAACACCATGCTGGGGGTTGGCAGGGCTCGCATTGTCGCCGGCGCGGTCTGCGAGCCGGTAATCGTGCCGTTGTTGTCGATCGACTGGCCCTCGACATCGCCGGTCACCACGCCGTCGACACGGAACTCGTCGTTGCACGCGGCCGGCGCGTCCTCGACGGTCAACTCGCAATCGCCATCAATCTGCAGCTTCCCCTCGACCAACAGACCGCAGCCGAGGTCGACCGGCAGGGCGAGGTCGACCGTCAGCGTGCAGGCGGCGTCGCCGACCTTGGCGGTCCCAGAGAGTGTGCGGTTCAGGCCGCCGGCGCCCCCGAGCCGCCAGTTGTACGCCCCGCGCCCGGCCGCGACCGGCGTGGCCGGGTAGTTGGTGTCGACCGCGTAGGTGGTCAGCCAGTTGGCGTCGGCGTTGAACACCGCGACCGCGTGCTCGATCGCCGACTGCGCCAACAGCCGGGCCTCGAGCCGGTCGGCCGCCTGGGTGGTCGCCGCCAGCTGCGTGCGGGCGGCGTGCATGCCGGCCAGCGCAATCACTGACACGATCGTGCTGACCCCCAGCACGGCCAGGTAGAGCGTTCCGCGGCGTTGTCGATGATGGCGATGCATCGGGAGGTCCCAGCGACTACTCGGCGTGGTTGAACAGGCTCGCCCCGCCGCGCAGCGTGCCGCCGCCGGCTGTGAGGTCGTGCGAGACGTACCCCTGCACGGTCGTGTCGACCGCCGGCGGCTGCTCCCCCGCGCCCCACCGCGAGCGGTACGCGGTCAGCACGGTGGCGCGGCCCGCCGGGTCGGTCACGGTCACGGTGATCCGCTTCAGCCCCGCGTCAGTAGCCGAGGCCTGCGTCGGGTCGGCGAGTGTCGCGTAGACAACGCTGCACTGCTGTGTCCAACCGGTGTAGCCAGAGATTGCCGCGCCCGCCCTCGTGCGTGGCGGCGACTGCGAGAGGTTGTAGTAGTCGTCGACATCGTCCCAGGCGGTGCGGACGGCGACCGGTTCGCCGGTCTCGACGCCGAACGTCGGCGGGTCGTCGGGGTCCTCGTACGCCTGCTGCAGCACCTCGGCCATCAGCTGCTCGCCGAGCGAGTGCCCTTGGTAACTTTCGCGGGCCTGGCTCCAGGTGCGGAGCACACTGCCGGTGGCGTTCATTGCGCCGACCATCACTAGGCCGACCAGTGGGATCGACACCACCACCTCGGCAAGCGAAATCCCTGCGCGTCGGCGAGCGGGCCGCTTGCCGCGATGTCGCATCGGCAATTCTGCGTATGGGTGATTCGTGTGCATAGGGGTCATTCTCGCAAGCGTCATTCGGGCGCGATAGCGATTGTGATCGTTAACGATTCTTCACTGGCATTGAGATTAAAATCTGCGGACCCGCTGTCGGCGGCTTCGTCCTGATAGACGAATCCGGCTCCCCCCGAGCACGACTTGCTCCCGGAGCCGCTAGCTCCCATCGTCACAATCCGATGCCCGCTCAATCCTGGATCGCCCGTGGTGATGTCGTCGTCGTCGAAGGCGCCGATTCGCAGAATCATGGTCCGTTCGACGGTCGATACAACCGCAGGACTAGCAGGCGTCGATGACGCAGAACCGTCCTGTACACTGCTGACTGCGTTGAACGGGTTGTCTCGGTCGTAGCGACTGAACCGCATGATCCAGCCATAAAACTGATGGCTCGCACTTGTCGAGAAAGTGTAGTCAAGGGGCTCGAACGCCTCGGCGATCTTCCACCACACCGCGAGAGTGATCTCGGAAGAAGAGTGCACCTCCTGATCGATCTCTATCCATCCACCACCTGCGGGAGGCGTAGCGACCTCATCGCTGTTAGTCACCACGACGGAAATAAGCAATTCGCCTGATTCAACTCCCACGGGAACGGGAACCGCGATGCTTGATACATTCTTACCGCTCACCTCGGCGAACCCTTCAAAGCCCACGTACCACCGCATGCCCCAGTCGCCGGTGTCGTACGGCGTGGGCGTCGGCGCGGCGCCGGTCCTGTCGCGGCTCAAGTAGCCGAACGTCGAGTCGGTGACGCCCGTCAGCAGGGACGCTGTGAAGCCTTGCCTGGTAAGGCTCAGCGTCCCCGCGGCCGAGTCGTACGCGTAGGTCAGGGTCTCTTCAACGCCGTCGTCGTCCTCGTCGGGGACGGTGAAGGTGACGGTGCTGGCGGTGCGTGTGGTGAAGCCGGTGGCCCGGCCCAGGTCGCGGAGCATCTCGGCCTGGACGCCGGCGGCTTGCGTGGCGGCGGCCGCCGCCGGCTGGCCCTCGCAGGCCTCGAGCGTTAGGAACAGCGACGCCGCCAGGCCGCCCATCAGCACGCTGGCGGCGGCCATGCTCAGCACGAGTTCGACCAGCGTGTACGCTGCGCGTTGATTCACGGCCACAGGCGGGCCCTCCCGGTGACGCCGTCGACCACGACGGTCTGCTGCACGCTGTTCACGCTGACAGATATCGAGCCCCCTTGGTCGGGACGCCCGAACGGGTTGAACGTGACGCCCGTGTCCGTGCCGCTGACGCCGAACGCCACGCTCTCGATCGCAGCGGGGTAGGGTGAGCCCGCCAGGTCGACCGTGTACGCCTGGCCGACGCGGTCCGGCAGGGTCATGCCGGTCAGCTCGTAGGAATTGCTCGCCGCGTCGAACACCACCGGCTGGCTGACCGCCTGGCTCATCGCGTGCTGCCGGGCCCGCTCGAGGTCGGCCACGACCCAGCGGGCGGCCGAGCGGGCCTGCGCGCGGTTCATGGCGCCGATCATCCGCGGCCCGGCGACCGCGGCGAGGATTCCGAGGATGAGCACCGTGATCGTCAGCTCGATGAGCGTGAACCCGCGTCGGCGCCGGGCAGGTCGGTCGAAGATTCTGCGTGTGCTCATGGTGCTTGTCCCCCCGCGGGCGTCGGCCCCTACAGCCCGAGGTCGACCGCGACCGCGTGCGTCAGCAGCTCGCTGGCGTCGATCGGCGCGGGCCGAGTCTGGGGCTCGTCTGCGTCCGGGTTGAGGAGCTGCCGCAGGTGGTCCTGCCAGGTGCGGGTGATGTTGTGCACGTCGTCGGCGGCCGAGAAGAACGCCTGCACCACCTTCGGGTCCCACTGCCGGCCGGCGCCGTTGCGGAGGATCCCCTCGGCCTTCTCCCACGGCATCCCGGCGCGGTACGGGCGGTCGCTGGTCATGGCGTCCCAGGCGTCGGCCACGGCGATCACGCGGGCCGGCAGCGGGATGTCGTCGCCGGCAAGGCCCTCTGGGTAGCCGCTGCCGTCGAGCGACTCGTGGTGGTACAGCACGCCGTCCAGGAAGTTGCGGAACGGCTTGAGCCGCTGCAGCAGCCGCCAGCCGCACTCCGGGTGGCGCTTGATCTGGTCCAACTCCTCGTCGGTCAGCTGCCCCGGCTTGAGCAGCACGTCGTCGCTGACGCCGACCTTGCCAACGTCGTGCAGCAGGCCGGTCAGGTAGATCTCGTGGCACTTGGCCGCGGGCAGGCCCAGCTCCTGCGCGATCCGCTGCGCGAACAGCGCGACGCGGTCGCTGTGGCCACAGGTGTAGGCGTCCTTGGCCTCGATCACGCCGACCAGCGTGTGGATGGCGTCGACCACCAGGTCTTCCTTCTCGCTCACCAGCCGCACGTTGGCGGCGTGGGTCGCCAGCAGCACGGTGGCGGCCTCGAGCAGCGAGGCCTCGGTCGAGCCGATCTCGTCGTGGCCCAGGGCGTCGCTCGAATGGCCCGCCACGGCGGCGGCGATCTTGTTGACCCCCAGCAGCCAGCCGTAGCGGTGCCCGTCCTTGCTGATCGGCGTCAGGACAAAGTTGCGGACGCCTGGCAGCTCGAAGTCGATGTCGTGGGTCGCGTGCTGTGCGTTGAGGTTGATCACCGCCACGCCCGACTGCCGCGCGAAGACCGCGCGGACCGCCTCGGCCCAGGCGTCGTCATCGGCGGCGGTGTCGCCGTTGTGCAGGGTGATCGCGCCGACCTGACCCGGTGCGTGCTCGTCGGCCAGCACCAGGGCGATCCCCTCGAGCCCCGCCACGCGGCGCATCGACGGCAGCACGCCCTCGGCGACCTCCTCCAGCCGCCGGGTGGCGTCGCAGAACTCGACATGGCTCGCCAGCCGGCGGAAGAACGCGAGCTCTTCGAAGCTGTCGGCCAGCTTGTTCGCGTAGTCGTCGGAGAGCTCGCGGAGCTCGACAACCTGTTGTTTTGATTCGCCGTGCTCCACCGCCGCTGCCGCCAGCCGGCCGGCCATCTGCTCGGGCGTCAACGCGACAACCCCGGCGACTACCCGCCCCCCGCCCACCGGGCAGGCGACCCACAAACCGTCGGCCAGCCGCGTCGTCGACGGCTCTTTCGCTCCGCTCGCCGCGAGGCTGTCGAACCACGCCGCCAGCTCGGCGGACGCCGTGCCGCGCGGATCGTCCCCGCAGGCCCACCCCTCGGGGGCTGCCTGCCAGGCGTCGAACGGCGAGCCGAACTGGGTCGACAGCTGGTTCGCGAGCTCGCGGCTACTTGTGTCGGTAGGGTCGTGCATCGCTGGGTCTCGCGCCACTTGTGCGTTGCGTGCGGGTTCGAACGGTTGTCCGGTCACGACCGGTCAGACCCTCCGGCCCACACCGGCTTTGTCTACCTGACTAATAGCTCACTGGGCCCTGCCGGGGCCGTGGTTCGCTGCGGAACATGCGATCTGCCGGTCTGCCCACCATTTGTGACCTAAATTCGTCTAGAGCCTGCGACGTATGCAGGTTTTGCTCGCTTGAAAGGGTCCGAAACGGGCTCCGGAATCAAAGCCTGGAAGAGAAAGTCGCCGGGGTGCACAAGACCGCACCAACGAGCGATATCCACCCTCGCTGGAAGTAATTGCCATGAACCATCTGCACCGCCGGAACTCGGCGTTCACGCTCGTTGAACTGGTTATCGTCGTGCTGATCCTCGGCATCCTGGCGGCCGTGGCCGCGCCGCGGATGTTCGACACCGCCGGCGACGCCCGCACCAACGCCACGCGGCACTCGCTGACCATCGTGCGAGACGCGATCCAGCTGTACCGGGCGCAGAACAACGCCCTGCCGGGCGAGGCGGGCACCGAGGCCGACTTGGTGGCCGACCTCGCCACGATGCTCAACGGCCCGTTCCCCCAGGCCTCCGTGGGCAACGTCGGCTCGACGGTCCGCATCCAGACCTCCGGCGCCGCGCTCTCTGCGAGCGGCAGCGAGAGCTGGGCCTACGATAACACCACAGGCGACTTTATTGTCAACAACGCGGTTGGCGCTACCTGGTAGCCCGGCCGCACCGCCGCCCGCTCCTCGAGCGGCGGCCCGACGCTTGCAGCAACGACCCCTATGACGCTCACCCCCCAGACGCCGCCCCGGGCGTTGATCGCCGAGGACGACCCCGCCCTGGCGGACGTCCTCAAGCTGGCTTTCACACGCAAGGGCTTCCAGACCAAAGTCTTCCGCAACGGCCGCGACGCCCTCGCGGCGGCCGCCGCCGAAAGCTGGGATGTCGTTTGCAGCGACTACCAGATGCCGCACGTCAACGGCGAGCAGCTGCTGACCGGCGTGCGGGCGAGCGAGACCTCGCGCCACGCGGTCTGCATCCTCTGCTCGGCCAAGTCGTACGAACTCAACTGCGAACGGATGGCCCGCGAGCTCAACCTGCACGCCATCTTCTACAAGCCGTTCAGCCTGGCCGAGATCACCGAGTCGGCGCAGCAGGGGCTCGCGTCGCGCGCCCCAGTAGCCTGAGCCCATCGCCTGAGCCCGTAGTCTGACCGGCGGCCCAGCCGTCAGCACCGGCAGATCCGGCCCCCACGCGACCAACCCGGTGCGGCGGCGCCCGAGACCACGCGCCCTACACCGGCCGCCGCGCGTGGTGAGCTAGAGTTGGGAGGCCGTTTTCCCCGCCAACCACGCCCGCTGCGTCCCGCAATGATCAGCCTACCCAACAGCACCACGCCCGGCGTCTCCAAGGCGATCGGGCTGCACCTCGCGAGCCTCACGCTCGCCGTGGCCGCCGGGGTCGCGCTGACGGTGCTCGCCGGCAAGGCGTCGCTGCTCACGGCGTTGACGTTCGGGGCCATCTGCCTGACGCCAATGGTGCTCGCGAGTCACTGGGGGCTGAGCCGCCTGCTCCGCCCCACCGCGGTCGTCGAGCGGCTGCTGGCCGGCATCGACCCCAACGCCGCCGAGCCCTGCCGGCTGCCGCCGCTGGGCATCGCGTCGCCGATCGCGGCCGGCTGGAACGCCATCGCCCGACAGGCCCGTGAGTGGACCGCGCTGAGCGAACTGGCCGAACGCGTCCAGCAGGGGCTGGCATCCGCTGGCGGCGAGTCGCGCATCGAGGTGCTCGACTGCCTGACCGACGGCGTGGCGGTGACCGACGAGTCCGGCAGGGTGGTCTACTGCAACCAGGCGTTCGCCGCGATCTGCGGGATCGCCGACGCCGCCGAGGCGGCGGGCGCGACGGTCCCCTCGCTGACGCCGCTGACCGAAGAAGCCAGCCAGGAGATCGCGGCCAGCCCGACCGCGATGCGGGTGAATGTCGAATTCGCCGCCGCGGTTGGCGAAAACCCACGCACCCTGCGGATCACACGCACCCCCGGCGCCGACGCCAAAGAGACCCTGTCGGGGCACGTCTGGACCCTGCGCGACGTCACGCAGCAGCGGCTCGCGGAGAGCATGCGGGACCGGTTCCTGACCACCGCGACGCACGAGCTGCGGACGCCGCTCGCCAACATCCGCGCGTACGCCGAGTCGCTCGCCACGGTCGACGACATCGACCCCGAGTCTCAGAAACGCTTCTACAACATCATCCAGTCCGAGGCGGTCCGGCTGTCGCAGCTCGTCGACGACCTGCTCGACGTCAGCCGCATGCAGGCGGGCGCCCTGGCGATCGACCGCCGCGAGATGGACCTCTCCCGGATGGTCGAGGAGGTCACGCAGAAGGTGGCCGCCAGCATCGAGTCGGCCAGCATCGACTTCCGCTGCGAGACCCCGCCCAAGTACCCGAAGATCGTGGCCGACAAGAGCAAGCTGGCGGCCGCGGTCGTGAACCTGCTCGGCAACGCCGTCAAGTACACCCCGGAGGGCGGCCGCGTCACGTTCCGCGTCGACCTGTCCGAGGGGATGCTCGAGTTCTCGGTCGCCGACACCGGCATCGGCATCGCGCCCGAGGAGCTCGAGCACGTCTTCGACCGCTTCTTCCGCAGCGACGACGACCGCATCCAGGAGATCCCGGGCAGCGGGCTGGGGCTGTCGCTGACGCAAGAGATCGCCCGCCTGCACGGCGGCGAGCTGACGGTCGACAGCGAGCTCAATGTAGGCTCGATCTTCCGAATGACGATCCCGGTGGAGGAGGCCTGATGCCCACGCTCCACCGACAGGGCTGCGTCGACGTCGTGACGCTGGACGATCGGTTCAGCATCGAGAACGTCGACCAGGCGCTCACGCCGCTGAACGAGGCGCTCGCCGCGGGGATCCCGCAGCTGGTGATCGACATGCGCCGCGTCAAGTTTGTCGACAGCGCCGGCCTGGAGCTGCTCTGCAAGACGCACGCCGACTGCCGGCGCCGTGGCGGCGAGCTCTGGGTCTCCGCCCCCAGCCGGCTGGTCCGCGACGTGTTCGGCGTCACCGGGCTCGACGCCCGGCTCCAGGTGGCGGACGACGTCCTGACCGCGGCGGGAGAATTCACCAAGTGACCCCCGCCCCCACCCTCAAGACGACCGACTCGGCGCCGCCCAAGCGGCGGATGAGGCTGGGCGAGCAGCTGCTCTCGAGCGGCAAGATCACCCAGGCCGAGCTCGAGGCTGCGCTCAAAGAGCAACGCCACGGCCAGATGCTCGGCGAGACCCTCGTCAAGCTCGGCTTCCTCGAGGAGACCGACCTGCTGCCCTTCCTCGCGCAGCAGTGCAACGCGCCCTGGATCCTGCTCCGCGAAGGGGGCATCGACCCGGTCGCCGCCCGGATGATCCCGCGCCCGCTGGCAGAGCAGCTCAAGTGCATCGGCCTGTTCCGGGTGCAGGGCGAGCTGACGCTCGCGATGACCAACCCGCGCGACCTCGCCGCGATCGACCGGGTCGAGCAGCAGACCGGCCTCCGCGTGCGGCCGGTGCTGGCGCTCGAGTCCGCGATCACCGAGTTCCTCAACCGCGTCTACGGCGAGGGCTTCCAGGTCGAGACCGTCACCGCGGACCTGGAGGAGGGGGCGGTCTCGCTGAACGAGGAGGCGATCGAGCTCGACCTCGAGGGGATGGCCAACGCGGTCGACGAGAGCCCGGTTATCAACCTGGTGAACTACATCCTGCTGCAGGCGGTGCGTCAGCGGGCGAGCGACATCCACATCGAGGCCGGCCCCCGCACCACCACCGTGCGGTTCCGCATCGACGGCACCCTGCGCGAGGTGCTCAAGCCCCGCCGCGAGTTCCACCCGGCGCTGGTCTCGCGCCTGAAGGTGATGGCGAAGATGAACATCGCGGAGCACCGGCTCCCGCAGGACGGCCGCATCCACATCGTCGTCGACCGCCGCGAGATCGACGTCCGCGCCTCGACGCTCCCCACGGTGCTCGGCGAGAAGGTGGTGCTGCGTATTCTCGACCGCGGCAGCGTGACCTTCCGCCTCGACGAGCTGGGCATCCCGCAGCAGCAGCTCGGCACGCTCAAGACCATGCTCGACCGGCCGCACGGGCTGATCCTGGCGACCGGCCCCACCGGCAGCGGCAAGACCACCACCCTGTACTCCGCGATCGAGCTTATCAAGTCGGTCGAGCGGAACATCGTCACGGTCGAAGACCCGGTGGAGTACCGCCTGGACCTGATCAACCAGGTCCACGTCAACTCCGGAGCCAGCCTGACGTTCGCCAAGGCCCTGCGGTCCATCCTCCGCCAGGACCCAGACGTCATCATGATCGGCGAGATCCGCGACCTCGAGACCGCCGAGACCGCGGTCCAGGCGGCGCTCACCGGCCACCTGGTGCTCAGCACCCTGCACACCAACGACGCCGCCAGCGCCGTCACCCGGCTGGTCGACATGGGCGTCGCGCCGTTCAAGATCTCGGCCTCGCTGCTGGGCGTCGTGGCCCAGCGGCTGCTCCGCCGGGTCTGCCCCGCCTGCCGCGGCTCGTACTACCCGCCGCCCACCATGCTGGACGCCATCAACTACGGCGGCGACCGTTCGAGGCAGTTCGTCCGCGGCTCCGGCTGCGACCGCTGCTTCGACACCGGCTGCCAGGGACGCGTCGGCGTCTACGAGCTGCTGTCGGTCGACCGCACGCTGCGCGAGCTGATCACCAACGGGGCCTCGCTCGACGAGCTCCGCGACCACGCCCGCGCCTCCGGCTACCAGCCGCTGCTGCAGCAGGGCCTGCAGGCCGCCGAAGACGGCGTTGTGTCGTTAGACGAAGTCGTGCGAGTGATCGCCGGCGATTAACCCCTGAAATCAACGTGCCCATGAGCGTCGCCGCTCCAACCGATCTCGCCGCCAACGCCTCTGCCGGGGACGCCCGCGCCGCTGCGTTCGGCCCCCCTGCGCGGGCCGGGGCTGCGCCGCCACCGGGCGCCGATGCGGGCCCCAAGCCGCCGGAAGCGGCTGCCGCCGCGCCGCCGCGGGCGGTGGGCGGGGCGATCACCAAGCGCGAGCAGGTGATGTTCATCACGCAGCTGGCCATCATGACCCGCTCGGGCGTCGACGTCGCGGACGCGCTGCGGAGCATCTCGGCCCGGGCCAAGCGTCCCGCGCTGCGGGCCGCCATGGAAGAGCTGCACGAGCTGCTGCAGGAGGGCAAGTGCCTGTCCCAGGCGTTGGCCGCCCAAGCGGGCCGGTTCGACGGGGTGGTGATCGCCTCGGTCACAGCCGGCGAGGCGTCCGGCACGCTCCCCGAGGTGCTTGGCCGGCTCGGCGGGCTGATGCGTGACGAGCTCCGCACCAAGGCGGCCCTCCGCTCGGTGCTCAGCTACCCAATCGTGCTGACGGTCGTGACGTTCGGCGTGCTGACCGGCATGGTGTTCTTTGTGCTGCCGCAGTTCGCCGGCATCTACGAGTCGTCGCGGGCCCCCACGCCGGTTGTCACCAAGCTGCTGCTGAACGGATCCTCGCTGCTCAGGGCCTACTGGTGGCTGGTCGCGTTGGCCGCCGCCGGGACGTGCGTCGCGTTCTGGCAGGTGGGCCGTTCGACCTCGGGGCGGCGGTTCTTCGACAACCTCTGCTACAGCCTGCCGCTGCTGTCGAGTGTGTGCCGGTCACTCTCGATCGGCCGCGCGTTCCGGCTGCAGGGCGTGCTGCTCGACAGCGGCGTGCCGCTGCTCGAGGTGCTGGAGCTCACCCAGCAGGCCTCACGCAGCACGCTGATGCGCGAGCTCAACCACGACATGCAGCAGGCGGTGCTGGTCGGCAAGAACATGTCGTCGGCGATGATCAATTCCCGCTGCGTGCCCGACGGCGCGCTCGAGATGGTCGCGACCGCCGAGTCCAACGGCCAGCTCGCGCCGGTCCTGCAAACGGTCGGCGAGTTCTTCGAAGGCGAGGGCGAGCAGCAGCTCAAGGAGCTCGTCAAGCTGGCCGAACCAATCATCATCGTGCTGCTCGGCATTGTCGTTGGCGGCATCGTCCTGGCGGTCATGCTGCCGATGCTCGACCTCTCGTCCGCGGGGGGTAGGTAGGCCCGCACCGGCGGCCAGGATCATGAGCGTGCTCCAACTACCAACACCGACCGCCCCCGTCGACGCGAGCCTGGTTGCTTGCGTCGCGGGCGTCGACATGGGGTCCCACTCGGCCAAGGTCGTGCTGGCCAGCGTCGCCGCGCCCCGCCGCGTCCTGGCGGCCGCCCGCCTGGTCTACGACACGCCGACCGCCGGCGACCCAATCCGGCAGGCCCGGTTCATCGGCGACTGGCTGCGGCGGTGCTCGTCGCACCCGGTCCGCGGGGTTACCTGCTCGCTGCCGCAGTCGCTCATCGATTACGAGGCGTCTCCATTGGACGCCGACGCCGGCCCGATCGGGGCGGTCGCCTCGGACAAGCTCACCGAGCTGCTCGGCGGCGAGGCCGCCCGCGTCACGGCCGACCACTGGATCACCGACGCGTCCGGCGGCCGTCGCGTGCTGCACCTCTTGTGGTCGTCGACCGACCTCGCCTGCGGCGTGGCCCGCGAGTTCGACGAGCACCGCATGACGTGCCGGCGGCTTGTCGCGTCGCCGGCCACCCTCGGCCTGGTCGCCGCTGGGGCCGGCGAGGGGGCCCACCTGGTGGTCGACCTCGGCCACAGCCGCGCGACCATCGCGCTGGTCGATGGCGGGCGGGTCTTGTTCGCGCGGCCCCGCGTCGCGCTCGACGCGAGCGCGGCTTTGGACCACCTGCAGCAGCTCGCCGGCCTCAGCCGCGGGTCCGCCGAGACGATCGCAACCGGACAAGGCGGAGGGGTGCAATCCGCGGGCGTGTCGGAACTCGTTCACGAAGCGTTCGACCAATGGCTGCGGGGCCTGCATTTTGAGCTATCGCGGACGCTGACGTACCTTGATGCGGCCGGGCTCGGCGCCGAGCCGGGGTCGATCCTGCTGTGCGGCGGCGGGGCCGCGGTCCGCGGCGTTGGCGATTGGACCTCCAGCCGGCTCAGCCTGCCGGTGCGGGCCTGCCCGCCGCCGGCGTCCGCCAGCTGGGAAGCCGCGGAGCCCTACTCGCCGGTGTTCGCGGCGGCCGCCGCGATTGCGACCGCGGAGGAGGCCCCGTGAGCACCCCATCGATCAACCTGCTGCCCGACGCGATCGTCGTCCGGCACGAGCACCGCCGCCAGCTCCGCAAATGGGCCCCGGTCTGGGCGGGGGCGTTCGCGCTGCTGGTCGGCGCACAGCTCTTCCTGCAGTGGCGCGTCGAGGACGCCAAGGTGGCCGTCGCGGAGCTGCACGACCGCGTCCGCCCGCTGTACCGCATCACCGAGCAAATTGAGTCGCTCAAGTCGTCGTCGGCGGTGCTGGCGGCCTCGGTCAGTCAGCGGGTCCTGCTCGAGCAGGCCGACGTGCCGCTCGCGACGCTCCACGTCGTGGCGTTGACCTGCCAGCGGAACGAGATCGAGCTGGACCTGTTCCGGTTTGAAGACGCGGGGCGTGTCGCCGCGCGCGACCCCGGCGAGACCCCTGCGCCCTCGCGCGACCTGATCCTCAAGGGCGCAGCGGTTTCCGATGTGGCGGTTTCTCAATTCATCCGCGACCTGAAAAAGAGCGGCCTGTTCACAGAAGTCGCCCTCGAGTCTTCTCAGAGCAGCAGCGGCTACGCGGCCGAGCGGACGTTCCAGATCCGCTGCCAGTGGACCCCGTCGGCGGCGCGACCCGCCGTAGAAGGAGCCACCTCATGAGCACGCCGCACGACAAGAACGCGCTGTCTCAGGTCCGCCGCAGGGTGCGGCGGATCTGGTCGTGGCTCGGGATTCTGGCGATCGCCGCTGGAGCCGGCGCCTGGTACCTGGTCTGCTTCTGCCCCGCCGCCGAGCAGCTCGACGCCCACGCGGCGAACCTGACCGCCGAGTACGCGTACCTCGACTCCGAGACCACGCTCATCGAGCGGCTCCGCGACGAGGCCAGCACCAACGAGAGCTACGCCGAAGAGCTGAAACGGCTGCGTGAGCGGAGCAACGCCCAGCCCGACGAGGTCGCCTTCCTCGGCTGGATGGGCGAGCAGGCGACCCGGTGCTCGCTCTCACTCACCAACTACCGCCCCGACGGCCAGGTCACGCACGGAGCCTTCGCCGGGCGCGCGCTGCAGATCTCGGGGACCGGCGGCTACGAGGGCATCTGCAGGGTGCTGTTCGCGATCCGCGGGCGCTCGCAGATGACGCGGCTCGCGTCGATGACCATCCGCCCCGAGGGCCAGGACCGCGAGCGTTTCGGTTTCGTCCTGCAGATCGAACTGCTGCACGGCGCCACCAAGACCGAAGAAAAGGGGGGCGACCATGTCTAGCCGCACCCTCGCGCCCGCCGAGCAGGCGAAGAAGCAACGCATCCAACTCGCGGTCGCCTCGCTGCTGGCGGCGGTGCTGGTGGCGGTGCTGATGTTCCCTTCGTCGCCGAATGGCGGACAGGACAAACCATCTCCCACCGCCGCCGGCGTCGCAGCCGGACCGGCCATCGGCCAACCCGCCACGGACGCCGCTCCCACGCCCGACGCGTCCCGCTACGTCCGCCCGCTGGCCGAGCTGCCGGAGCTAGAGCTCGAGAAGGTCATCGCGGCCAACCCGTTCGTGTCGGCCCGCCGGCTCTCTTTGGCGGAACAGGGGATCGGGGCCCTCTCCGTGGCCGGCGGCCAGGCGCCCGGCGTCTCGACCGTCGAACGCGAGGCCCGCGCCGTCAGGCAGGTCGCCGTCCAGGCGATCATCCACGACGCCGCGCAGCCCACCGTGCTGATCGACGGCCAGATCGCGGGCCTGCACGACACGATTAATGGGCACTGGCGGATCGTCGAGGTGCTGCCGCAGAGCGTCCGGGTCGAGTACGTCGGCGAGTAGCGGGCGGGCCTGCTCGTCCTCCTGGCGGGCTGCCCCCGCCTGCCTGACCGGCATCTTCACTGCGAATCGTGGCCCGATTTAGGACAAGCTTTTTCGGTTCGCGTAGCAGCCTTGCCTCGGCATGCGCGTTGGTTTATACCAACACGGCTCGGCGGCGCCCCTGCCGCTGGACTTCTCGCTTTTCGTCAACGGCCCTGGCGGCCGCGCCCACTCAGGGCAGCCGCCCGGCGATTCTCGTTTGAGGGACCATGAGCCAATCCACCCCACCGAGTCACGGCAGTGACGCCGTCGTGCCGAGCCGCTACCTGGCGCCGTTTATCTTGGTGACATCGTTGTTTGCGTTGTGGGGCTTCGCGAACGATATCACCAACCCGATGGTCGCGGCGTTCAAGAATGTGCTGCTGCTCTCCCACTTCGAGAGCTCGCTGGTGCAGGCCGCGTTCTACGGCGGCTACTGCGTGATGGCGATCCCGGCGGCGTTGTTCATCCGCCGCTTCGGCTACAAGAGCGGCGTCATCATGGGCCTGGCGCTGTACGCGGCGGGCTGCCTGCTGTTTGTGCCCGCCGGCAAGACGATGCTGTTCTCGGCGTTCCTCGGCGCGTACTTTATCATGACCTGCGGGCTCGCGTTCCTCGAGACCACCGCCAACCCGTACATCCTGGCGATGGGCCCCGACCACAACGCCGCTCGGCGGCTCAACTTCGCGCAGGCGTTCAATCCGGTGGGGTCGATCTGTGGGATGTTTGTCGCCAAGGAGTTCATCCTCGCCCGGCTCGACAAGGCCGACGAGGCGGCCCGGCTGGCGATGTCGGAAACCGACCCGGCTGGGTTGCTGGCCATTCAGCAGAACGACCTGGGCGTCATCGTCACCCCGTACGTGGTGCTGGGGTGCGTCGTGGGCGTCGTGTTCTTGGCGTTCGCGTTGGCGCCGTTGCCCACCGGCGAAACCTATGACGTCGGAGATAAGCGGATCGGAGCCCAGCTTGGGCGGCTGTTCACCAATCGCCGGTACGTCGAGGGCGTGATCGCCCAGGCATTCTATGTCGGCGCCCAGATCATGTGCTGGACCTTCATCATCCAGTACGCCGAGGACGTCGTGAATATGCCCAAGGAGAATGCTCAGGGCCTGAACATGGTCGCGATGGGCATCTTTATCGGCAGTCGCTGGATCTGCACCTACCTGATGAAGTACTTCCAGCCGGCCATGATGCTGGCGACGTTTGCCGCGATCGCGATCCTGCTCGTGCTCGGCGTGATCCTGCTGCCCGGTCAGATTGGCCTCGGCTGCCTGATCGGCGTGTCGGCCTGCATGTCGCTGATGTTCCCAACGATTTACGGCATCGCCCTGGAAGGGCTCGGCGACGACGCCAAGCTCGCCTCGGCCGGCCTGATCTGCGCGATCGGCGGCGGCTGCGTGATGCCGCCGCTGCAGGCCTCGATCATGGACCTCGACGCCTTCAACTTCGGCGCCATGACGCTGTCGTCGACGCGAGTGTCGTTCATCCTGCCGCTGATCTGTTTTGTGGTGGTCGGGCTGTACGGGCTGCGGAGTCGCCACCGCACGGCGTAGCAGCCGGCGGGGAGATCCGAGGTCCCGTTGAGAAACGGGGACAGGCACGAAGCGGCATTGGTAGCAACGGCTTCTGTCGCCCCACGACGCATCGAGCCAGTCCCCGTTTCTCAACTATCCGCCCAGCCAAAAAAACAGGCCGCCTAACTCAAAAAAGAACAGGCCCCGGCAAGTTTGCCGGGGCCTGTTGGCGTTTCGTACTCGCTTTCAGGCTCACCAGGAAATCTGCGACGCTTCGGTCTCGCTGACGCCCCAGATGGCGGCGCTGTCGGCCTGCACGTCGGCCGAGCGGTAGTTGCCATTGGCGAAGGCCACGCCGGTGCTGCGGCTGTAGGACTGGCCGCCGAACACGCCGAACGAGTTGGCCTGGCTCTTGCTCACGGCGAAGCCGCCGTTCGACACGGCCGTGGAGCTGTTGATCGCCTCGCCGTAGCCGCCGAAGTAGCCCGACGCGTTGGCGCCGCCCTCGGCGATCGCCACACCATTGGTCGAGAACGCGGCGCTGGTGCTGTCGGCGTAGGCGTTGCCGCGGGCGCGGGCCGCGTCGGTCGCCCGGGCGTAGCCGCCCTGGGTGGCCGCGATGGCGTTGGAGTTGCTGCGGGCGCCCCAGCCGCGGGCCGAGCTGTTGCCGCTGGCGATCGCGGTGCCGCCGTCGGCCGCGGCGATGGCCGTGCCGGTGGCGTACCCGCCGTAGCGGCCGTCGCCCCGCATGTTGGCGATCGCCGTGCCGCCGTTGGTCGCCGAGGCGTGGGCGCTGATGTTGGTGTTGCCGCGGCCGCTGGCGGTCGCCCGGGCGACGCCGCCGTTGGAGAAGCTGCTGGCGCGGACCTGGGCCGAGGCGTCGGCGGCGATCAGCGGCAGGGCGAGCAGGGCAACAAGAGCGAGTGAGCGAGACATCGTAGTAACTCCTTGTTCGGGGTAGGCGGGCCGTCGCGGCTCGCGGGTTCGGGTAACACCCTTACCTGCCGGTTGAGGCCCGACACCCCGCGCACGACCGGTAAGAATGTGAAAGTTTTTCAAAGCCAATTGCCGAAGCTATGCCGACGCGGTCGTGGTGACGGAAGGTTGGCCACGCAAAGGCACAAAAGGGCACAAGAGGAGGGCTTCGTTCCAGCACTCAGGGTGGGGCAAACGCGTCAGAGCCATCAGCCCCGTGCCCAGGTGAACTCGTGCTCAGGTGAACTCGTGCTCAGGTGAAACGAAGGCCTCCCTACTCTTGTGTCTTTTCGTGCCTTTTCGTGGCCATCTACTTCCCGCCGGATTCAATCGTTTGTCAACGAAAACCGGGCCGGCCTTCACGGGGAAGACCGACCCGGCGGGGATCAGGTTGTTGACCTAAGCCTGCTGCCTACATCTGGCTGCGGATCGCGTCGGCGACCGTGGCGGGCAGCTTCGCCAGCTGGGTTTCGACTTCCTCACGAGTCCCCGAGAGCTGCACCTTCTGCTGACCGTCGGCGGTGGGGACGCTCGCCTCAATGGCGTAGGCGCCGTTGACCATGCTGACGGCGACGGCCGAGCCGGGTGTGGCGTTCCAGCCGCCGATGCGGCGGCCGACGTTGACGTTGCGGAGCGAGTTGCCGAGGTGCGGGTGCATCGTGCCGGGGCCGTAGTTGTGCAGCCGGACCCGCGGCTGAACAGTCACCCGCTGCGGGCCCTTGGAGGTCAGCAGCGTCAGCTCGGTCGGCTGCTGCAGGAAGCCCAGCGAGCGGGACTCGTCGACTGGCTCGCCGTTGATCTCCAGCACGACCAGCCCTTTGACCAGGCCCGCCCTGGCGGCCGGGCTGGCCGGCTCGACGTGGCTGATGTAGATGCCGCCCCGCTGCTGGAGTTCGGGCAGGCGGTGGTAGAGCTCGGGCATGGCGTCGGTCTTGAGTCCCCAGCTGAGCATCACGGGGTCGGCCGGCAGGCCCCCCACCTTGGCGCCCAGCGCCGCGGCGGGGAGTTGGGCTGCCGCGGGCAGCACCTGGCTAAGCGTGTCTTGCTTGAGCTGATTGATGTCGATCGGGCCGGCGGGAGCGATGTTGAACGGGAGTTGAGCGGTCGCGGTGTCGGCTGCGGGGGCGGCGACGACGGCGACGATCAGCAGCAGGAACGTGCGGGACATGACTTGGTTTCCTTGTCTTGGAAGTTGGGGAGGGCGTTTGCGTCTAAGACTGACTGGCGGTTGGCGAGTCAGACCCAGCGCGGAATGGGCAGAGAATCAAGAAAAAGGCCGGCCGACGCCCTGGCGGGCGTCGGCCGGTGGGAATCACTTTCCGAAGCGGAGCTTGCGGCCGCCCGGGATCGAGAAGCTGCGGCTGCTGCCCGAGTTGCTGGGCATCACGGCCGACTGGTAGCCGCCCGAGTTTCTAGGCATCACGGCCGGTTGGTAGCCGCCGGAATTCGACGAGCCGTTCGAGCCGTAGCCGGCGCCGCCCCAAGGCACGATTTGTCCGTTGCCGCCGTTCTGCGGGCCGTTGTTGCTCCAGCGGCGGGTACGGCTCTCGGTCCAGGCCTTGGTGTTGTTGCCCCAGCCGACAACGTCGCTGCCGCCGCCAAACTGCGAAGCACTGCCGCCGGCCTCTACCCGGCCGTTGCCGCCGCTGGTCACGACACCGCCCTGGCTGACGTGGGCGCCGTCGCGGCCGATAGCCATGTTGAAGTTGTGTCCGACGCCCGACGAGCCGTTCGAGGCGCCGATGCTGTGCGAGATTGCGACGCCGTCCTTCGAGACGCCGACGCCCAACGCCCGGCCGAAGCCGTCGCGGCTCTCGGTATCGGCGATGCCCCAGTCGCCAACATAGCCGGCCGAGGCGCCAGAGCCGCCGGGGCCAACATCGACGCCCGATTCGGCCGATTGGGCCATTGCCAGGGCAGGGGTGAGGGCGAGCAACAGGGTCAGCAACGGGGCAGTGAGTGAAGTCTTCATCTTAGGGGTCCTTCGTTTCGCGGGAGGGCCGAGTTGGGCTCGGCGGGAGTTGGTTACACCCCTGACTGCCCGTCCCGCCCTGAGATCCCGCGCCGCCGGCAAGGATTTCCAGAAAAACTTCTCAAGCTGCCGAGGAACCCCGGCCCGAGCGGCCCGATAAGTTCCACGAGGGCCTATTTTTAAGAGGCAATGAGCCGCGGTTCGTGTTCCAATAGGGGCGACGCCGCGGGCTCTCCGCGTCCCAAAACCGCCTCGCCAGCTGCTGATGAAGCCCCATGACCGGCCAGTAGCCGGCCCCTGCGGCGTCGAGTTTCGCCGGTTGGGCCGCGCACCTGGGACAAAACCCGCGAACGACGGCCGGCCGGCGCTGGAGAAAACACTGCGATACCAGGCTGAAACGAATCGAGGGGGGCGGCACGGCCCGGGTTTTGTCCCCTCCGCTCGTTTTTTCGGACTAAACCCGCCAGCCGCGTCGGCGTGCCCCGGCGGCGACCACAAACACTGGTTCCTAACCACCACGCCCGAGGGGGCTGCCATGGGAGACGCGACGGTCAATCACATCGGGGGCCTGCAGGACGGCGACGAGAACTCGCTCGCCTGGCTGTGTGAGAACTTCCTCCCCTCGGTCGAGGCCTACAGCCGCCGCAAGATCGGCAAGTTCCGCAAGGTAGCCGACGAGGAGGACATCGCCGCGCAGGCGATCTACATCTTCTGGCAAGGGATCCGCGACGGCCGCTTCACCGACGTCGAGACCCGCGACGACCTCCGCAAGATCCTCTGCGGCATCGCGTTCCGCACCGCCCAGGGCCACGTCCGGCAGCAGAAGGCGCAGAAGCGGGGCGGCGCCGACCTCCGCGGCGAGTCGATGTTCGCCCGCCAACGCGACGCCGGCGGCCCGGGCCTGGACGGCTTCTCTGGGGCCGAAACCCAGGCGGCCGACTCGATGAACGCCGTGCTGAGCCAGTGCGAGGACCTGCTCAAGTCGCTCGACGAGCTGGACCGCAAGATCGCCATCCTCAAGTTCGAGGGGCACAGCCACGCCGAGATCGCCAAGGAGCTCGACTACTCGACCGGTCACATCGAGCGCCGCGTGTCGAAGATCAAACAGGTTTGGCTGGAGCGTGAAACCTACTTCCGAGCCCGCGGCGAGTAACGTGCCGCAGCAAGCAGCCCATCAACCGCCGCCACGGGTCGCCGTCGAACGCGTCGCCCAGCGGGTCCACGACTACTTCCTGGGCCTGCTGGCGCTGTGCTACGCGCTGGCGATCGCCGCCCCCAGGGCGGGCGTCTGGCTGCGGGACCTGGAGTTCGGCGCTGGGAGCGGCGTATCGGTGTCGCAGGTGCTGCTCGCGCTGCTGCTGGCGATCGCCGGCGTGGGCATCGACCCAACGCGGGTGCGGGAGTCGCTGCTGCGGCCGCGGCTGCTGGGCGGGGCGCTGCTGGCCAAGCTGATCGTTCCGGTCGGCGTCGTGACGACGATCGGCTGGGGGTCGGCGCTGCTCGGCGGCGTGCTGCCGGCCGAGATGCTGCTCGGACTGGCGATTGTGGCCGCCATGCCGGCCGCCGCCAGCTGCCCGGCGTGGACTCAGGCCTCGGCCGGCGACGTGGCGCTCGCCCTGGGCGTGGTGGTCGGCTCAACGCTGCTGGGCCCGTGGGCGGGGCAGTACTGGCTGCCGTACTTCGCCGCCGCGGCCGGCGGCGATCCCGAAGTCGCCCACGGCATCGGTCGGGCGGTGCTCGGCAGCTACTTCTTGCTGTGGGTACTGCTGCCGTCGGCGGTGGGCGTCGGCGTCCGGCTGGTGCTCGGTCCGCAGCGGACCGCTCGGCTGCGGCCCTGGATCCGGCTCGCCGGCAGCGGGCTGCTGCTGCTGTTGATCTACGCGTTCGCGTCGGCGTCGCTGCAGATTGTCGAGGCCCGCAGCGCCGGCGAGCGGCTGGCGACCGCGATCATGCTGGCCGGGGTGCTGTGCGTAGCGGCCTTCTCGACCGGGTGGCTGATCGCGAAGTTGGCCAAGGCGTCCAGGCCCACCACCGCGGCCCTGGTGTACGGAGTCGGGATGCACAACAACGGGGTCGCGCTCTTGCTGGCGGACACCGTGCTGCCGCAGGAGTCGACCGTGTTCCTGCCGATCATCTGCTACGCGCTGGTGCAGCACGTGCTGGCCGGCGTGGTCGACGCGTTGTTCAATCGCGGGAACGCGACCAACAGCGACGAGGCGGTCTCGGCTACAGGCGTTCCTGAACAATGACGCACCAGCCGGAGTCTTGGGTCTCGTCGTCGCGGGAGGGGAGCAGCACGGGCGCCACAGCCGCAAGCCACGCGCCGCCGAGCGCCGGGCTTACTTCGGCCAGGCGGTCCTGGTAGTCGGTCATCAGCATCGGCTCGCAGTCGGCGGCCTCGATCCGGTCGAGCGTCGCCTCGGTGAGCCAGTAGGGCGCCCAGTGGGGGGCGCCGTCGCCCCCTTGCTTGTGGAACAAATCGTGCTGCATCACCAGCCCACGGCGGGTCTGCTGCTTGTCGAACAAGTCGAGACGCCGGTGCACGATGGTCAGCGCCTGGCCCTCGCCGAGCTGGGCGTCGAGGTTGGTGATGTCGAACACCTCGACCGCCATGCCGAGCACACCGATGACAACTGGATCGCTGTTGGGGGTGAGTGTGTCGCGGATTGGAACGGAGAACGCGAGCACCGGTTCGTTGTTGGTGCCTTGAAACGGGGTGCAGATAATCGGGTTGGCGGTCGGCGTGATCTCCGAGGTTTCGTCGGCCTGGTAGATAGGACCCTGCCCGTGGAAGTACTCGCGACGCGCAAGGGACCGGCCGAGCGACTTGGCAGGCTCGCCGGTCGCCTCGTCGAGCTTCGGCGCCCGGGCGATCTGTGTGCCCCGGCCGTCGTTGAGGTTGACGATCCAGCAGTACGACTTGAGGCGGCGCTGGCCGGCCCAGTAGTCGCGTTGGTTGGTGAGCCACTGGTTGACGGCCTCCCACGCGGCCTGGTCGTCGGGCGCATCGTAGGCCGCGCGAACCGCGTCGATCAGCCGCTGGTCGCGGGCGGCGCCCTCCAGCACCAGCAGCCGCCGGTCGAGCTCCGACGCCAGCCCGCCGGCGGCCAGCGTGGCCCGCGACACCAGCCCCTCCCGCCGAGCGGCGTTAGCCCGCTGGGCGGTGCTGGACTGCCAGGCAGAGAACACCGTGGTGAGCAGTAGCAGTGAGAGCAGCGCCGCCGCGGCGGTCTGCACCACCCGCAGGTGCCGCTTGACCCACCGGGCCGCGACGTAGCTGAAAGACTCTTGGTAGGCCGAAACGGGCTCGTCGGCCAGGTGGTGCTCGAGGTCCTCCGCAAGGCGGAGGGCCGTGCGGTAGCGGTCGCCCGGGTCGGTCGCCAACGCCTTGAGGCAGATCGCCTCGAGCGGCTTGGAGAGCGCCGGCGCGTGGACGCGGGGCCGGGGGAACTCGCCGCGGATCGCCCGCTGGCGGAGCTCGGAGATGTCGGCGGTCTCGATGGGGCTGTGGTCGGTGAGCAGCCGGTAGAGCGTGGCGCCGAGCGAGTAGATATCGCTCGCGGGCTGCAGCTCGGCCGCGCCGGAGATCTGCTCGGGGCTCATGTAGGCCGGCGTGCCGGCCATGCTGTCGCTGCTGGACGAGTCGCTGGTGACCTGCGGCATCAGGGTCCGTTCGTCGGCGAGCTTGAACTCGTCCTCACGGCCCACCGCCATCGCCAGCCCCCAGTCGACAACCAGCGTCTCGCCGTAGCGGCCGAGCATTACATTGGAGGGCTTGATGTCGCGGTGCAGGATGCCCCGGTTGTGGGCGTAGGCAATCGTCCGGCAGACGGTGATAAACCGCTGCAGCAGGGTCCGCAGCTCGCTGCCCTGCTCGTCGTAGACGCCGCTGGGGTGGGCGCTGTGGAAGTCGTCGATCGCCTGGTCGAGGGTCTGACCATCGATCAGCCGCATCGCGTAGAACGGGCGGCCCTCGTCGACCTCGCCAACGCAGTAGACCGGCGCCACACCGGGGTGTTCCAACCGGCTGGTGACCTCGGCCTCCAACAGGAACTGCCGCCGAGAAAGCTCGTCGTGGAAGTGCTCCTGCTGCAGAAACTTGACCGCCACCCGGCGGCCCAGCCGCTGGTCCTCTGCCGAGTAGACAATCCCCAGTCCCCCCTTGGCGAGCAGCGTCAGCTCGTCGAGCTCGGTCTGAGCCGCCAGGGAGTCGTACGGAGCGTCGGACGAGCGGTTGGTGGTTTGGCCGGCCAGACGGGCGTCCATCGCCCGCAGCATGGCGATCTGCTGCTCAAGCTGCGGGAGCAGCTCGGGGCAGTCGTGGCAAAGCTCCTCGGGTTTCAGCTCGTCGCCCTGCTCGTGGGCGTCGGCCCAGCGATCGACAAGCTCTACCAGCAGGTCCCGAGAGGGCATAAGTGATCAGACGTTCTTGAGGCTCCAGGAGAGGTGCGTGTCCACGAAGCTGCCCGCACCCCACGATCTTAACTAGGGCCCCTTCGGCTCGCCAGACACTGTAATTCCAGGGGTTTGAGCTTTTTCTAGAAAGTTTTGGCCGCCCGCGCGGGATGGCAGGGGTAAACCGGCAGTTAGGGGTGTAGCCCATCGCCGACCAACGGCCAACCGGGCGCCGAATCACCACTCTTACTAGGGAAACCAATCATGTACCGCTCGACTCTCGCTGCTCTGCTGCTCGCCGCACTATCGTCTTCTGCCGCCACGGCCCACGCCGGCGGTTGCAGCGGCGGTGGCGGGCGTCCCATCGTTTACCCACGCCCCATCTACCACCCCGTGGTCCGGGAGCGCGTGGTCGTCAAGCCGGTGGTCCACGAACGCGTGGTTGCTGCGAAGCCGGCGCCCCAGCAGCCGGCTCCCCCGGCCGCCCCCCTGCCAACGGTCGTCAGCGGTTCCCGCCTGATCCTCGACGGCATGCCGTTCGGCCGCAATCAGGGGAGCGTTGAGATGAAGGTCGGCCCGCTCACCATGCCGGTGAAGGTCGACAACTGGAACGCCCAGGTGGTCCGCATCCGGATGCCGGAGATGGACCTCGACCTGGCCCTGCCCGCCAAGCTCACCGTCCGGCGGGCGGACGGGAGCCTGGTCACGGAGAAGCAGGTCCAGCTGATCCCCGCCACGCCGCGACTGGCCCTTAACAAGTGAGGTAAATGGAGCTTGTGCGACGAAGCAACGGGCGACCCGCTCCGCAAAGGCCTACCACTAGCGGAGCGGCGCGTCGAGAGACGCGGGGCGTGCGACGAGCTCACCGGGACCGTCGAGTTCGATGAGGAACAGCCTCGCCTGACCGCGGTCGGCGGTCGCGACGACGCGGGCGCCGGCGGGGAGAAACGCCGGCGCCAGCTCTTGGTGCCCGCGGTCTCGGTAGATCAACAGCACCCGCCCTGCGTCGTCCGCGCACTCGACAAGCTCTTGGCCATCCAGGTGATCGAAGTTGGCGATGTCATCGCGGTGCAGGTAGAACGGCACGCCAGACCACTCGTGACCGACCGTGACCACGGGGACGTCTGGGGTCGCGGCGAATTGGCCCCTCAATGGGGACGCGGGGCCGAACAGCGTTTGAGCCGTGGCGTAGCGGGGGATTTCTCGGTGAAGCACGACAGTCGCCGCCAGCAGCGTGGCCACGGCGCAGATCCCCCAGGCAGTCTTTGGGCCCTGCAGGTTCTGACGCGTCCACCGGACCACGAACAGCAGCGAAATGCCAATGATGCTCGACACGATCAATAGACGCAACGATTCGAATCCCGACCACGCGCCAAGCGCGATGAACCCGACACTTGCGATGATCGTCGTGGAGGTCGCCAACCAAGGCGCCCAACCGGTGGTGTACCGACTCCATTTGATTCCCTCCCGCTGCCAGAGGATGTCCTCCAGGCACTTGCCAACTACCAGAGCAAGAGCGGGAGCAGCCGGCAGAATGTACGGCGGGAGCTTGCAACGCGAGATCGTGAAGAAGGCAAAACACCACACGGCCCACAGGACCATAAAGCCGAGGATGGGGGTCCGCCGCTCGCCGACCGCCTGCGATCGTGTGCCAAGGTAGCTGGCGCACGGCAGTGCGAGGAACGACCACGGGTGACCACCGATCAGCAGCACCGGCAGGAAGAACCAGAGTGGTTTGGCGTGGAAGGCGCCGCCGAACCGCTCGACGTTGTGCAGGTAGAAAAATTGGTAAGCGAAGTCGGGGACCTCGCGGCTCACGGCGATAAACCACGGCGCCGCGATGAGGGTCACTACCGCGGTGAGCAAGAGCCAGCTCACAGCGTTCAGCCTAGCCGCCCCCTGCGTCAGCCAGGCGTAGGCGGTAACCGGCGGCAAGAACAGCACCAGAGCAATCGGCCCCTTCGCCATGAAACCGACGCCCACCGCGAAGCTCGCCAAGAGCCACCAGCCGCGCCGCAGCCGTTGCTCACGGATTGCCTCGCACGCCGCAAATAGCGCCAAAGCCACGAATGCAGACAGCAGGCCGTCGATCAGCAGGATGCGGCTCGCGCCGAGAAAGCCGACCGACAACGCCAGCACCCCCCCGGCCAGGAGCCCAACACGGCGGTTGAAGAGCCGGTTGCCGAAGGCCATCGTCATCGCGAGCGTCAGCACGCCGCTCAGCGCCGGGACAAGCCGCGCCGACCACTCCGAAACCCCGAACACCGAATAGCTTGCCGCGCACGCCCAGTACAGCAGCGGCGGCTTGTCGTAGTACGTCTTGTAGTTCAGCTTCGGGACCAGCCAGTCTCCGGAGACTACCATCTCGCGCGGGATCTCGGCGTAACGGGTCTCGTCGCGGTCGATGAGCGGGTAGGACAACCCCGAGAGCAGCAGCACCGCGGCCACCACCAGCAGCGAGGCCTGCAGCCATGCGAGGCGGCGATCGGAATGACCGGACTGGGTCGGGCCAGCCGGCTCTCGCGCGGCGACCGCCGTTCCGGGGAACTGCACGCGATTCCACCAGAACCGAACCAGGCTCGCGAGCACGACCGGGATGTGACTCACCGAGACCGTGCTCTCGCCCTCCACCCGAGGGCGGTGGGTCACGCCGACCTCAACAACCGAGAAGCCGTTCTGCCTGGCGGCGGTCAGCAACTCGGTGTTGACCAGGAACCCGTCAGTGGTGACGGGAAGCTGCTGCAGCTTGTCGCGTCGGAACATCTTGAAAGCGCAGTCGATGTCACGCACCGAGGTCCCCACAAGCGTCCTTACCAACAGGTTGTAAACCCGTGAGTAGAAGCACCGCAGCGGGGCGTCTTTGCGGTCGATCCGGTAACCGCAGACGATGTCGTAGTCTCTTGCCAGCAGGGCAAAGCGGTTAATCTCGGCCAGGTCAAACTGGACGTCCGAATCCGTGAAGACCACCAGGTCGCACTCGGCGGCGGCGAAACCGGTCCGCAACGCGGCGCCGTACCCTTGGTTCTGGTCGTGCCGCAGCACCCGCAGCGCCGGGTACTCTGCCCGCAGCGTTACTAGGCACTCGCCCGTGTCGTCCTGGCTGCCGTCGTCAACGACGATGATTTCGTGCCGGTCGGACACGGCTCGGAGCGCCCGGTCCGCCTCTCCAACGGCCCGGGGTAGGGCCTCGCTCTCGTTCCAGGCGGGCAGGACGAGCGAGATGCTCGCTGCGGTGCGTCCACTCCGTTCACCAGCAACGCCTGCTGTCGATTCTGACACTTGTCGCTTCCTTGCGTTGTCGCTTGCTTGAACTTGATGCCAGAGGCCCCATCCGTGGGCGAACCAGCTAGTTTTCAGAGGGCTACTAAGTTTCTAGGAGTTGGTGAGGGCGTTCGAAGTGAGGAGTTTGTTAGAAGTCGGGGGCCAAGTGACGCAAACTCACTCGGAAGCCAGCGCCTCATGGGCCTCGAGTAGCTCCTCGAGCTGCACGGCCGTGTCGTAACTCTCGAAGTCTCGCAGACGGACTCCGAACGAATGGGCGACTGTCGCGGTCCAACTTGGCCATGGCGAGTAGCTTGCGTAGTGCGACGCCAGCGGGTTGGTGGGGAGCCACAGCTGCGACACCGCAAGCGCGGCCGCGCAGACGAGTACGGGCCCCAGCCTGCCGGCCGACGTCGGGCGATCGACCGCGAAGGCAAGCCTTCTGGCCCGCAGCCTCAACTCGCTCTGGCTACGCCAGAACATGAGCGAACCCTCGGGCGGCGCCGAACGGTTCTCGACCAACCGCAGCAGGGTCCTCAGGTAGAGGGCGGTAGATTGCGCGTCGCCACTGGCTGCGTCATCGCAGACAAACTCCCTAACCAACGAAGAGCGCCTCCCGCTCACCCAAACCAATGGATGGAACCAGAAGAACACCTGGGCCGCCTTCTGGAGGAACAACTGCATCGGGTGCTGAGTCTTCAGATGCGTCAGCTCGTGCCGCAGCACATGCTCTAGCTCAACGGGGTCGCCTTCCACCAGAGTCCTCGGCAAAAAAACCAGCGGTCGGTGAAACTGGTAGCAGAACGGTCCTAGGTCTTGCGGGGATTCCCGGTAACAAAGCTCATCGATTAGCGGGGTGAGCAGCTCGGCCGGGACCCGACGCCGCAGCTGCTCCTGGACCGCTTCCGGGTAGGGGGGGCAGCGCGACAGGAATGAGCGCACCGCAAAGAATTGCATGCACCACCTGACAATCATCACGCCAACGCCGCCAACCCAGACCGCCAGCAAGCTGGCCCCCAGCACGAATTCGGTGTTGGCGACCGCCAGCAGGCCTTTGGGCCCCAGGCCCGACCACGGATGGATCCACTCGAGACGCGGCAGCAAGACCCCCATCGCCAGCAGCAGCAACAGGCTGACGAAGCACGCGTTCCAGACGCGGCTCTTGGTCACAGCGGCGTCGGTCCACCGCTCCATGCCCCAGGCGACGCCGATGACCAGCGTCGCCTGCAGCGAGAGCGAGAGCAAGACCTGAAGCCATTGAAGACTGTTCACTTCCGCGCCTCCAACTGCTCTATCAACTGTTTGATCTCAGCCAGGTCTTCGTGGTTCACCTTCGGGTCGCTGATCATGTTCAGCACAAGCGACTTCACCGATCCGCCGAACAGCCGGTTGGCGACCTCACTAGTCATCGAGCCGGTGACGGCCGACTTCTCAACCGCGGCCGCGTAGACAAACGCGCGTCCCCGCTTCCCCTTATTTGCGACGAAGCCCTTTTCCTCGAGGATGCGGATTGTCGTCATCACGGTTGTGTAGGCGAGCTCGCGAGGCAGACGCTCGACAACCTCCGCCACCGTGGCCTCGCCAACGTTCCACAGCACGTTCATGATTTCGGCTTCGGGGCCGGTCAGCATCATTGATTCGGGTCGATGTGGCATTGCTGGGCTCCGACTACCGGACAAACCGTTGCGAGGACTGACGATAGACCGCGGTATCGACGCTGTCCGACACGAGTTCGACACGCCCGTCCGCCCACAAGAAGTTGACGCCGCCGGGGTGGCGGCTATCAAACTCGCACTCGTCGCACTCCTCGCAATTGGGCCGCGTGATCGCCGACCCCACCAAGCGACACTCCGCGTCTTCGCCGAGGACGTCCACCCCCAGCCAGGTCGACGGCGCCCTGGCCATCGTGCGCTCTCCAACCAAGATCGTCGCGCTGGCGCCACGCCGGAGGTCCGCGAATCGGACCCGCCGGTCATGGACAATTGTGCCGTCGCTTGGCGTCCGCTGCAGCACGCCGTTGATCTGGTCATGGTCGTCGGCCTCGGTGGTGCCGAATACGCCCAGGTAGCTTGCCGTAGGAAGCGTAAGCAGCACGTCACCCAGTTGATCGGCGGCGGCGGAAGCGGCGAACGCATCGTCGTCGGTGTCAGTGTCGGTGTCGGCCCGCAGCTCAAACTGGGGCTCGGCAATGTCGGAAGGGCAAACCAAAATCTTCAGCGACGCCTCGTTCATTCGACTCGGCGACTGGGCTGGATCGGCGAACCTTCTCGCCAGGCTCGGCTCCCCCAGCTCGGCAAGCAGCGAGGTCGCCCAGCCAGAGACGAAACCCGGCTCCCGATTGTCGTCACTCCAGGCCGCTGGAAACCGGCGATGGCTGTCATGGTAGGCTTGGGTCGCGAGGCCAATTTGGCGGAGCTGGCTTCCACAAGTCGCTCGGCGGGCCGACTCCCGGGCAAACACAATCGCAGGCAGTAACAACGCCAGCAGCACGCCAGTGCACGCCATCACAACCAGCAGCTCACACACGGTGAACCCGTGCGTTGGCGGCTTGCGTCGAGGTTGGGTGGCGGTGGGCATCGAGGGCGAATCTGGCCGCGGCGTCGAGGCGTTCGTCGGGTACAGGCAGTATACTACTAACGCTTTAGTAATTCGGCTATGCCAGATCTGCGTGAGAACTTATTTGCCTGCGAGCCGCCACTTTCCACAAGCCGCACCGCCGACTGCTAGCACACGCCGCGGCGAAGCCTGGGGCCGGACCTATAGCGTTCCGTGGAGCAACAGAGCCCCGGTTGGGCATTTGGCGACGCATTCGGTGACGGCCCCACCGAGTGCGGCGTCGAGCGAAACGCCCGAGGGCGGGTTGATCCGAGTTTCAGCGCCACGACCGGTCACCGCCAATCCGACCGCCTCGGGGTCGTCCGCGGCTAGCTGGACACAGATACCGCAGAGGATGCACTTGCCGTACTCGAGGGTAACCCGCTCTCCCATCAGGCGCCCCTGGTAGCGTTTCCCTTCGCCCCGGTAGCGCAGGGCGTTGCAGTCGTACATCGCCGCGTAGTGGTGTAGCAGGCAACTGGCGAGCGCTCGGCAGTCACACTCTAGGCAGCGGCGGGCCTCGCGCTGGGCTGCCTCTTCTGGCGAGTCGCACTCGAGGAACTGCCGATCGGCTCGCACGGTCGGCTCCGTGCCGGCGCAGTAGTCGCACACCTCATGGCCCGCCAGCTTGGCCAGACGAGTTTCGTAGGAGGCGCGGCGGTCGGGTGGCGGGGCCCCGCGGAGCCAGCTGTTGATGCAGTCGGCCGCCAGCTTCCCCTCGGCGACCGATTGCACCACCAGCTTGTACGGACGCACCGCGTTGCCCGCCGCGAAGACGCCACTCTGGCTGGTCATCCGTGTCGCCGGATCAACCTTGAGGCCGCTCTTGGTCGCGGCGAGTTCGGGAAGATCGCCGTCCGCTGAGCGGGGCCTGCCGGTGGCGAGCAACACGGCGTCGTAGTCACGCGATGACAACTCGAGGAAGCCCGGCAGGTCTACCGAGTCTCCAAAACGTGTCCCGACGCCGAGTGAAATCACTGCTTGTGCTTCGCCCCGCAGCACATCGATTGGCAGCTCGTCGGCGAACGCGGTCCGCAGTCGGCCCCCCGGTTCAGACTCTGCGTCCAAAAGATCACAACGGTGGCCCAGCCGCCGCAAATGGAACACGGCGGTCAGCCCGGTCGGCCCCGCGCCGATCACCGCGACCCGCTTGCCGCTGTCAGGCGCCGTGCTGGGGCGGTAGGGAGTAGCCGAAGCGCGGTCCTTGTCCGCAACGAACTGCTTGATCTTGCAGATTGCGGCGGGGCTGTCGTGCTGCCCGCGCCGGCACGCCTGCTCGCAGACCTCGGGACAGACCCGGCCGAGGATAGCCGGCAGGGCGATTTCGCGCTTGACGGTCGCCACGGCCGCGGCGTAGTCGCCGTCGGCCACCAGCCGCAGCATATTCGGGATGTCCATCTTCGCCGGGCACGTGTTCTGGCAGGGCGCGTGGCAGTCACCCGCGTGGTCCGCAAGCAGCAACTCGATGCCCGTCCTCCGCAGGGCGTGAACCTCCGGGGTCTCCGACTCAACCCGCATCCCATCGCGGACCTTCGTCGCGCACGAAGGCACAAAACCCTCGGCGCCGTCCACCCGCACCAGGCAGCACATGCACGAGGTGTTCGGCCCGTGGTCGGCCAGGCTGCACATCGACGGCACGTCAATCCCTAACTGCCGGGCGGCGTCGAGCACGGTCGCGTTGTCGTCGACTTCGACGCGGGCGTCGTCGATCCAGAGCTGAATCATCAGGCGGCGTTCGGTTGGGTCTTGCGTCGCCGGGGCGACGCCGGGCTGGTGGTGACGATCGCCTGCTCGGGGCACGTCGTGCGGCAAGCGTCGCACCGGGTGCAGCGGTCGAGGTCGATCACGTGCTGGCGGTAGGGCGTCGGTTCGATCGCGGCGACCGGGCAGTGCTGCGCACACAGCGTGCAACCAACGCAGTCCTGGGTGACGTGGTAGCTGATCAGCGACTTGCAGCGTCCCGCCGGGCAGCGGCCTTCCAGGTGGGCCTCGTACTCGTCGCGGAAGTGTCGGAAGGTCGTCAGCACCGGGTTGGGCGCCGTCTTGCCGAGCCCGCAGAGGCTGCCGTGCGCCACACTTACCGCCAGCGACTCGATCTCAGAAAGGTCGCGCCGCGTCCCCTTTCCCGCGCACAGGCGCTCGAGCAGGTCGAGCAGCTTGCGTGTCCCGACACGGCAGAAGGTGCAGTGCCCACACGACTCCTGCTGCGTGAACTCCAAGAAGTAGCGGGCCACGTCGACCATGCAGTCGGTGTCGTCGAGCACGACCAGCCCCCCCGACCCCATGATGGCGCCCTGCTGCCGGAGCGCATCGTAGTCGATCGGGATGTCTGAGAGTTCGGCCGGCAGGCAGCCCCCCGACGGCCCGCCGATCTGCACCGCCTTGAAGCGTCTGCCTACCGCCACGCCGCCGCCGTACTCCTCGATCAGCTGACGGATAGTAACGCCCATGGGCGCCTCGACCAGTCCGCCGCGGCGGACCTTGCCGGCCAACGAGAACACCTTGGTCCCCTTGCTCGACTCCGTGCCTAGGGCGGCAAACGACGAGGCGCCGTGCCGCAGGATCCACGGCACGCAGGCGAGCGACTCGACATTGTTCACTAGCGTAGGACGGCCCCACAGCCCCGACTCGGCAGGGTAGGGGGGCTTGCTGCGCGGCGTGCCACGGCGTCCCATCACCGACTCGATGAGGGCGGTCTCCTCGCCGCAGATGAAGGCCCCGGCCCCCTCGACCACCTCGACGTCAAACTCTAGCGAACTCCCCAAGATGCCCTTGCCGAGGTAGCCCTTGGACCGCATCTGATCGACCGTCTCGCGCATCCGCTGCACGGCGACTGGGTACTCGTTCCGGACGTACACCACCCCACGGTTGGCGCCAATCGCCCTGGCGGCGATGAGCATCCCCTCGAGCACGCCCGCCGGCGCCGACTCCATGATCGACCGGTCCATATAGGCTCCGGGGTCCCCCTCGTCGCCGTTCGCTACGACGTATTTCTCACCCGATTGCTGGCTCACCACCCGCCACTTCCGCGCCGTGGGGAACCCGCCGCCACCGCGGCCCCGGAGTCCGCTCTGCTCGATCTGGTCGATGATTTCTTCTGGACTGAGAGCCGAAACACACCTGGCGAGCGCGGCGAACCCGCCACTGCGTTCGTAGTCCTCCAGAGTCGAGTGCGCGCCAGCACGCCAGCCGGCAGTAACCACGTTGGGCAGGCCGCTTGGGCCTTCGAGCAGCGGTGTGCCCGACTCGATCGGGGCCGCGGTCTTTTTCCTGAATGGCCGGTAGCCTCCGCTCCGCCGCTTCGACTTGTCCAGGCAGTGGGCAATGATCTCTGGCAGGTCCTCTACGCTCACGTTGGCGACCAGCTCGCCGTGTTGCGATACCGCCGGCGCCAGGTTGCAGCAACCCATGCAACCAACGGTCTCGACCGTGGCCTGCCCGGTGGGGTCGGTGTCGTCGCCGGGGGCGATCCCCAGCCCGCGTTTCAGCTCCTCCAGCACGCGGTCGGCGCCCGCCACGTGGCAGGCGGTCCCGCGGCAGACCTCGACCAGGTGCTTGCCGCACGGCTTGGTGCGGAACCGGGCGTAGAATGAAGCCACCCCGGCAAGCTGTGTCGGCGTCACCTCGGTAAGGTAGCACAGCTCGTCGAGCGCCGCGGGTGGCAGGTAGCGGTACTCTGCCTGAACGGCGTGCAGGAGCGGGATCAGCCGGTGGGCCTCGCGGCCGACGCGGTCGACTATCTCTCGCAGCGGAATGAGGTCGACCTCGGGCGCGGTTTGGTCGTCGCCGCGATTCGGATCGACCGGCGTTTCTGCTGGGTCGGACAGGGGTTCGACAGGCGCCCGGGGCATGCAGCGGTCGAGCGTCGCCGGCAGGGGCGGCTTGGTCCCGGCTGGCCGCCGGGTCGCGACGACCAGCAGGGCCGCGGCCGCCACCGCGGTGATGCCCAGGACCCGCTCACGGTTACGCAACCGGAGCGATTGGCTGGTCTGACGCTCGACCAATCGCTCCAGCGCAGGCGCTGATGCAGCGTCTTGCTGCGCTGCGGCCTCGGCCTCGCTCAACGCCTGAACCTCGGTTGTTCGGTGCGTCGCCCACCGCAGGTGGTCAGTCAGCAAGCAACCAACACAGACGACCAGCGCAACAACGGCGGCCAAGGCGCTGACCCTGCGGAGTTCGCTGCGAGGAAGGCTCATTCGTTTCCCCCGGACCTCTGGGCGACACATTTCGCGCTCGAAACTAGTTCGTCTAGCTCTACCAGTTCGATTTCGCCCCAGGCGAGCTGCTGCCGCGGGCAATGTGCGAAACATCGTGCACAGGCTAGGCACTCGCTCGGCTTTGCGCGAAGGTCTTTGATCGCCCCAAACGGGCAGCTGTCGACGCACAGGCCGCAGTCGAGTTCCTCGTCGGGCGTGATCCGCACGGGCCAGATCGCGAACCGCGAGACTACCGATATCAACCCACCGTAGGGGCAGAGGTACCGGCAGTAGGGCCGCCCGACCACCGTGCCAAGCAGCAGCAACGCGACGCCGACTCCCAGCATCCAGGCCGGTCCGTTCAGGCGGAAAAACCCAACGAACGGGTCGAAGCGGCAGATAACAAAATCCCGCTGGCCGGCGGGCAGGACCGCAAACCAAACCGCCAAACCGAGGTACACGTACCGGAACATTCCCAGCCAGCGGTCAACTCCCTGGGGCGTCTGCACCGGGCGCAGCAGAACAAGGTCCTGGATGGCGCCGAGCGGGCAAACCCCGCCACAGAACACCCGGCCGGCCAACAGCGAGGCTGCCAGCGGCAGCAGGAAGAAGGCCAGCACCACCATTGGGGTGGCGAGCGATGCGTCGGATAGCGACGCGGCGACATTCTGCGTCGCTCCGATCGGACAGACACACCCCTGCCGGTAGAAGCCGAAGTAGGCGAGCGAGGCTAACGTCACCGCGGTCACCACCCACCGCCGACGACCGCGGCGGGAGACCCAGGCGATCGCCGCCATACCGCCGATTAGCAGCACCACGTCGAGCATCTGCAATGCCGCCGAGCGGGGGCTGGTACGCTGCACCTCGGGTGTCTGGTAGCCGGCGCCGATATCGTCCGGCTGAGGCGCCGAACTCACAGGGCGATCGTACGCCTCCTGCCCCTCGACGCCCGTGGCCAGCGCAAAGAGAAACGCGAAGGCCAGCACCACGATCTCTAGAGACGCGGCGCGTCGGAGGATTGCTGCAAGGGAACTCAGCGGAGTCACCCGTGCGCCCCTTCCAGCTTGGACGCGGGCGGCGGCTCGGGACCGACGCGGCGGTAGGCGTCCTCGGGGCAGTTGCTGGCGATCGTGCAGCGGTTGCACCGCAGGCACAGATCGTGGCGCACTTCCAGACGGATCGACCCCAAGCCGGCGGGGTCTTTGCACTCCATTACGCACCGGCCGCAGCCGTTGCACTTCTCCTCGTCGATCGCGTACTCGTAGAAGTTGTTGAGCGGGTCGTAGGGGTCGACCTCACCGATCGCGGTTCGTGTGATCGCATCGCGGGGGCACAGCTTCTTGGTCGGCAGCCCATCCGGGCCAACCGGGCTGAGCACATCGAAGTACGCCGGGCAGATGCAGCAGCGGCCGCACTGCGAGTGGTCGTTGACGGCCCGGACCGCGGAGAGCGGCAGCACGCAGCTTGTGGCGCAGCTTTCACACACATTCGAAGCCCCGGTCACGCCCAGACGAATATTGACGCAGCGGTTGGCCTCGATGGTCCACGCGTCCTGGGCGCACGCCCGACGGCCCAGCTCGACCCCGACGCCGCCGATGGCGATTGCGCAGGCGGCCCGGCCCGAGTGGCTCAGAAAATCGCGTCGGCAGGACTCGCTCATTGCTGTTGCTCCTCGCCGCTCAGCAGTTGGAACACGTGCACCTCCCGCCGCAGCGGGTCGGTGGCGTAGAGCCTCCCGCGGGAGTCGAACGCCAGGTCGATGTTCTTGCTGTTGGCATCAAAGCACTCCTCGCCCGCCGACAGCAGGAAGTGGCCTGCCTCGTCGTACAGCTTGATCCGTGGCGGGGCCTTCTCGCTGACCGCGACGGTCCCGTCGGCGGCCGCGGCGATGTTGGTTGGGTTGCAGCACCCGCCGAAATCGGCCGCGCTGTGCATCCCAAACCGCCCCCACTTGTTGACCAACCGACCATCGGCCCCGTACCGCTCCACGCGGTGCTTCTGCGGGTGAGCCAACAGCACGGTATCGGTGCGCGGATCGGCGACCAGGTCGAGCACGCCATTGGGGATCATGAAGCCGCGGGTATTGGCGGACGCCCCCATTTCCCCAACGTGTTCGCCTGTCGTCGAGTACAGGTGCACCTCCTTGTGGGTGGCGTCGGCCGCCGCCAGAAGACCATCGACAACCGCAATCGCGGTCACCCGGCCAAGCCGCTCGTGATCGTCGATTCGGGCGAGCTCCTCCCCGTTTGCCGAGAACGCACGCAGCTGGCCGTCGAAGCCGACCCACACCGAGTCGCCCTCCGCACACACCGACCAGCCCAATGCGGGCAGCTGGAACTCGTGCTCAAACTGTTGGTCGGCCGAGTACCGCCGCACCAGGTTGTCGCCTAGCGTGTAGCAACGATCGCCTGCGTCGACCGCAACCCCAGCGAGCCGCATATCGAAGAGGGCGCCGCCTCGGGGGCCGGCGAGCGTGCTTGCGTGAACGAGTTGCATCGGTGGCATTTCCCTCGCTAGTTCTTGGGGCCCGGGCTGGCGGCCAGCGGCTCTCCGTGCGCCTCGACATCTAGGCAAACGAGCCTGCCTAGGTCTCGCACCAGCAGCTTGCCGGCCGACACCACCGGCGGCGCCCAGACGTCGGGCCCCGAGAGTATCTCGGCCTCCGCGAGCTGGCGGTACTCACCCGCCCCGGCGTCGATCAGCCGCAGGGCGCCGCTCTTGCCGTCCAACGCGATGAACATGCTATCGGCCAGCACGTACCCGCCCATGCCAAACGACGCTTCGCGGCCGCTGGTCCACAGCTCACTGCCGTCGAGGTCCAGGCAGGTCCACATACCCCGCTTCGACTTCCCAACCCCGTAGACATGGCCCTGGTAGTAGATCGGGGTGTGCACCTCCGAGTTCCACCCACGGGGCGGGGGCGGGAACGCCGCGACCTCCGCGGCCGACCATTGGCCGTCAACGCGCGTTACCTGGCAGACGACGCTCTGCGCGTGGTAGCCGCTGGTCAGCAGCAGCCGTCCTTCGCCGAGCGGCAATGGCGAGGGCGCCACTGCCGTGTTGAACTTCCAAGGGAATGACCAGAGCTGCTCGCCGGTTTCGGCCGAAACTCCGACCAGTCCCTGCAGCGTGAGGTACGCGTACTGCCGCTGGCCGTCGATCTCGATCGGCATGACCGACGAGTGCGAAACCGGGATGGCGTCGGGGTTGGGGGTCTCCCAAATCGTGTCGCCGGTCGCCTTGTCGAGCGCGACCAACAAGGCCCGGCCCCCGACCGCCACGATGAGCTTTCCGTCGTCAATCAACGGGCACTGCCCGCTGTACCAGGCAGGGATCGGGCTGTCATACGCTTGCGGCAGACGGACCTTCCAGATCAGCTTTCCGTTGCGGGCATCAACGCAATGCAGCTCGCACTTGGGGTCGATCGAGAACACAAAACCGCCGTCGGTCGCCGGCGCCGATCGCGTGATGGCGTGGTTGGGGCGGATGCGTTTAGGGACCTTGTACGCCCACTGCTCTGCGCCGCTCTCCAGCGATAGGCAGCGGACCATCCACTCGCTCTGCTCTTCGTCGTAGTCGTTCAAGAAGACGCGGTCTCCCACGACCGACGGCGCCGAGTAGCCCTGGCCTACCGCGACCTCCCACAGCTTCGGCGGGCCGTCAGCGGGCCACGAGCGGGCCAGTCGGACACTGCTGCGGACGACTCCGTCGCGTTTCGCTCCGCGGAACTGTGGCCAGTCGTCCTCTGACAGGGTATCCGGCTTCGGCAGGTCTGCGGTCGCGACGACGCCTCTTTGACGTGCGCCGCTCTGACGTGGGCCGCTATCGGCAGTTTGCGGCGGCTCGACCGGACCGACACCTTTATCCGGCGAGGCGTTCGCCGGACGGGGAGAGTCGGCAGCCGGCTCCGGGCTGCAGCCCAACGTCCCCCCGACAAGAATAGAGAACCCCAGCACTGCGACTTGTTTGGCGGTCATGGCTAATCGAGGCAGCGACGAAATACGCCCTAGAGACAAAGTGATCCACTTTGTGTCCACGGGCAGCACCATTCATGCCGAACCAGCCGAGAACCGATCGTCGTGCGTCAAACACGTGTCAAATCAACTCGATTCTCCGGCACGAGGGATTTGACTAGACAAGCTCGTTCGTCGAATCGTTCGAAGTCCGCACGCAGAACGTGCGAATACGCACGGCCGCTGTGGAAGACCTGCAGCATCGCACCCCCTCAAGGCTGTGCTCTGCTCATGGCTTGGGCCCGCTGTGGCGTTAGTCGAAAAACCGCCGCCGGTGCGACCTCCTCAACGTAGGGGGCGATGCGAGCTACACGCGGCCCGTGAGCATCCCGTGCCAGTACAATGCCGGCAGGCCGAGCTGCTTGAGCAACAGCATGCTGGTGCGTTCCTTCGCCTGGTTGAACGGTAAGGTCTCTTGCGGCGTCTTGTCGCAGTCGAACTCCTCCAGCACGAGGCTATCGTAGCCGGTCACAACCGGGCAGGACGTGTAGCCATGGTAGGCGGCGGTCGGCGCGTGGGCCTCGACCACGGCCAGCAGATTCTCGACCAGCAGCGGCGCCTGCTTGCGGATAGCTGCGGCGGTCTTTGAGGTCGGCAGGCGCGAGGCGTCGCCGATCCCAAACACGTTCGGACGCCGGGTGTGACGCAGCGTGTGCTTGTCGACGTCCACCCAGCCGCGGGCAGTGTGCGGCGAACGGTGTTCCAATCCGCTGCTACTGGGGCTTGCATGGGAGCCCTGCTCTAATGGCAAGCTCTAGCTCTAGGAGAAGCAACCATCAATGCGAAACGCAGGCAGAGCCGCCCTCGCAAGCCCCCCCGAGCTCAGTAGGGAATCCGGCTTTCTGCCAGGCGGCGTAGCCCCCGGTCATGTTGATAACGTCGTAGCCCGCGTCAGTAAAGACGCTGGCCGCGATCGACGAACGCATGCCGCTCTGGCACTGCGTCACCACTGGCTTGTCACGGGTGATCTCGCCGTGGGAGTCCTTCAGCTTGCCTAGGAAGTAGTGCTCTGCCTGGGGGATATGGCCCGCTTCCCACTCGCCCTGGGCACGGACGTCAACCAGCGTCACGTCGCCAGCGGCGATCTGTTCGGCCAGCTCTTGCGGCGTCGCGGTGCGGTACGCCCCCTGCATCAGTCCGGCCTCGGCCAACTCGTTAGCGGAGAAGACGCCCACCACCTCGTCGAGACCGATCTTGTTGAGCACACGCACCGCCTCGGAGAGCTGTCCCGGCTCGGCGATCAATCGCAAGGGCTCGTCGTAGTCGAGCAGCCAGCCGGCCCACCCCGCCAACATGCCCGCGGGAATGTTGAGGGTTCCAGGGGCGTGATTGGCCGAAAAATCCGCGGGCGCACGGAGGTCGACAACCGCACCCTCATCTAGCACCTTGTCCAGGCAACCCGGCTCACAGTACTTCGGGGCGACATACGGGCCGAGCACCTTCGGTCCCTCCTTGTTCACCCGCTTCATCACGGCAAAGTACCTAGGCGCCTCAGGCTGGTCGGCGAGGATGTAATGCACAAACTCCTCTTCGTCGTGGTGCTGAAGGGCAGGGTTGAACAACTTTTCGTACCCAACGGTCGATGAAGGGATCGCACCCAGCCCCTTGCCGCAGGCGCTGCCGGCGCCGTGGGCCGGCCACACCTGCAGGTGGTCCGGCAGGTCGCGGAATCGCTCGACCGAGTGAAACAGCTGGCGGGCCCCCACCTCGGCGGTTCCCATCATGCCCGCTGCCTCCTCCAGCAGATCGGGTCGCCCGATAGACCCGACAAAAACGAAGTCGCCGCTGAAGATGCCCATCGGCGAGGTGGCTCCGCCCCCGCGGTCGGTCAGCACAAAAGAGATGCTCTCCGGCGTGTGCCCTGGAGTGTGCACAACCTCGAAGTCAATCTTGCCAATGCTAAACTTGTCGCCATCCTTACACAGGCAGTGGGAGTACTCCGCCGCATAGCGGTACTTCCATTCCGCCGGCCCCTCGTCGGACACGTACAGCTTGGCGCCGATCCGGTCGGCCAGCTCCCTCGCCCCCGACACGTAGTCGGCGTGGATGTGAGTTTCCGCCACGGCGACAATCTTGACGCCTTCCCGTTCGGAGGCCTCGAGGTACTGACCGATGTCACGGCCCGGGTCGACGATCACGGCTTCTTTGGCCCGCTGGCAGCCAACCATGTACGAGGCGTGCGCGAGCGTTCGGTCATAAAAATAGCGGAGTAGCATAGGAAACTCCTTTTCTGAGTCAGGTTTCTGATAATTGCCAGAGGCCTTAACCTAGGCCAGAGACTTGATCACGATGAATCCCGCCACCGCGACCATCGCGACGGCAAATATTTTCTGTAGGGTCGAGCCAGAAATCATGGCCGACACCCGCGACCCCAGCTGCATCCCGACGACGCCGCCGGCGGCAAACAGGCCCGCGACGTCCCACGAGAGATGCCCACCAGTCGCGACGTAGGACGCGACGCCCGAGACGCTGATCAGGAAGATCACTAGCAGCGAGGTCGCCACCGCGGCGTGGATTTGTAGTCCACCGAACAGCACGAGCGCCGGCACGATAACGAATCCGCCGCCCACCCCGAACAGCCCCGATAGCACCCCCGTGGTGAGCCCAAGCACGCTGAGCAAAGCCACGCACCGTGGGCCCAGGCTCGGCCGGCCGTGCTCGTCGCGGTGGCAGACAAAGCGGCCCGCGTCGGATTCGTCGAGCGGCTTGGCTCGTGAATTGGTCCACATACGAGCCGCGATCACCAGCATCAGGCCGCTGAAGAGCAGCAGCAGCGTCGCTTCTGGCAGCAGCCTCGCCAGCCGCGTCCCCAGCGGCGCCCCGATCATGCCGGCCACCGCAAACAACAGCCCGGTGCGCAGGTCCGCCTCTCCGCGACGCAACCGCCCCACCGCTCCGAGAAACGCGGTGGTCCCCACCGCGGCGAGCGACACCCCCACAGCTTCCCGCGGCTGGAACGACAGTCCGTAGACCAGCAGCGGCACGGCAAACACGCCCCCGCCGCCTCCGGTGAGACCAAGGGCGAAGCCAATGGCGACGCCTCCTGCTATCGCTAGACCCAACACGATTCAGCCCCCCAGGGAGGAAACGGCGGCAATCGCCACCTCGCTACACCGAACTCGCTAACTCTGGTTGCTCCGGCCTTGTCCGACACACTCTCAGACGGCGACGGCAAAGCCCACTAGAACTGTCGATTCAGCAGCCGGAATCAGCCCGAGTCGGCCGGTCACGCCCAAAGCCAATCCCATCGAGTCAACAACTAGCGACATGACGACATGTCGCCGCAAAAAAAGACCCGCTAGCCGACAACGTGCGATTCAAAGCGACTCTCGATGCGGTCGAGAAAACGCTCCAATTGCGGTCCAGCAATCTGGTAATACACTTTCCGCCCTTCCTTCTCACTTGTAAAGAACCCACACCGCTGCATCAGAAGCTCCGAGGCGACGTTCTGTAGCTCTCGCACGCCGCAGTCTTCTGCTAGCTCGCCTACGGTGTACCGATGGTGCAGCAGCAATTGCACCATCCGGATCCGCGCCGGGTGCGGAGGCATTCCGCTGCTTTCAATAGCGACTCTGAATCTGCCGGCGGAAGCTTCCTCCCCGTGGCGTTCTTGGTTGCTTTTGCGGCCATGAGTCCCGCTCACACACCATTGTATCGTCACCTCACGACATGTCCACTAGTATTTCCACCCGGTAGCCAAGTTTGTACTCCGCAGCTTCCTGCAACGCGTTCTGCCCCAGCCAACCCGAGAAGGGCGAAAAGACAACACCCAACGACAGCCCATCCACGGCCTGCATACTTAGGCAGACCGTCTGCCGCTCTGTCGAAGAGCACCGGAGGCAGGGCAGGGGACCGCGGGCAATCCGCCACCCGGCACAGTCCGCAGCAGCGGCATGTCAAGCGGTTGAAGAAACCCACTTCCAGCGAATCAGCGAGAACGGCCTAGCTGGCCACCGATTCAAAAGTCGGGGCAACTGGACGCCAGTTGAACTCTTCCTGCGCAGGCTTGTCGAGCTAACGATCTCGCAAGCTAAGGCACTCACGGAGGTTATGCAAGATCCGGACTGAGCAGGAGACACGGCGGCTTGGCCGTCGTGCAGACAGAGGCGACAATCGACAAGACTCCTACCGAGCAGGTCCGTCTGCCGCCACTTGAATCAAGTCTCTGCTTTCCATGATCTTCGCACGGGCGCTCTATTGGGCTTTCAGGGCTGCATTAGTTCCGCGGGCCTGCCTGATCGCCGAGAACGCCGCGTTGCGGCAGCAGTTGGCTTGTTACCAACGTACAGGGCGCCGGCCGCGGATCGGGAGGCTGGACCGTGTCTTCTGGGTGGGGCTGAGGCGGTTGTGGGGAGACTGGTCTTCGGCCCTGGTATTCGTGCAGCCGGACACGGTTTGTCGGTAGCATCAGCGGGGCTTCCGCCTCTTCTGGCGGTGGAAGTCGCGGCGGCCCGGCAGGCCACCTGTGGACGCCGAAGTTCGTGCGTTGATCCGGCGGATGTCGCGTGAGAACCCGCTGTGGGGAGCGCCGCGGATCCGGGCGGAGCTGCGACTCTTGGGCTACGAGGTCGCCAAGTCGACCGTCGCCCGGTACATGGTGCGGCGTCGCGGGAATCCCTCGCCCGGCTGGAAGACGTTTCTTGCCAACCACGCTCACGAGATCGCCGCCTGCGACTTCTTTGTCGTGCCGACCGCCACCATCCGGTTGCTGTACTGCTTTGTCGTGCTGTCGCACGACCGCCGACGCTTGCTGCACTTCAATGTTACGAGCAATCCGACGGCGCGGTGGACGGCCCAGCAGCTCACCGAGGCGTTCCCGTTCGACGAGGCGCCACGCTGTTTGCTGCGCGACAACGACGCGATCTACGGCCAGGTATTTCAGCAACGCGTCGCGGCGCTCGGGATGGAAGATCGCACGACCACGCCCGGCTGTCCGTGGCAGAACCCGTACGTCGAGCGGCTGGTCGGTTCGGTGCGACGGGAATGTTTGGACCATGTGATCATCTTGGGGGAGGATCACCTGCGCCGCGTGCTCAAGGAATTCTTCGCTTACTACAACGGTCGTCGCGCGCATCAAGGTTTGGATGGCGACACGCCGCTTAGCCGAGAGCCTGAGCCGCCCGACGGTGGCCCTGTCGTCGCCACGCCCGTGCTCGGTGGTTTGCACCACAGCTACTCACGCCGCGCGGCGTGAGAGTCTCTTTTCTGTTGCCCGCTGCGCGGTCTGGCTCGGCGTCTGCACTGAGTGCGAAAACCACTTCAAAATGGGCGGCGCGTGGGCTTCGCGTCGCTCGCTCCACGGTCGCGTTCCACGACGATGCTTCCTTGAACCTGCGTCGTAGAGGTTGCCCAGCTTCCCAGATTGAGTTTTCGGGAGGGACAACCATCTGCGCCGCGTGCTCTCGCAATTCTTCGCCTATTACAACGATCGCCGCGTGCACCAAGGTCTCGATGGCGACGCGCCCACGGGCCGCAACTAGGAGCCGCCCGAGCTTGGCCCGGTCGTGGCCACTCAGGTGCTCGGCGGTTTGCACCACAGCTACTCACGCCGCGCGGCCTGAGAGTACCTTTTCTCGTCGCCCGCTACGCGGGCTGCCTCAGCGTCTGCGCCGAATGCGAAAGCAGCGTCACTTTAAGTCGTTGACGGGCTTTCTGACGACCGGCGGTCGTCTGTTTTGCAGCTCCGCTTTTCTCCAAGGTTACTCCGCGACGCCTTGCCCAGCTTCTCGAATTGGGTTTTCGGGAGGGACAGGGACAGGCAACGGACTAGGGTACAAGGTGTCGATAGACCAACTCTTCACAGCCGAGGCAGCATGAGAGAGTCAAAGAACTCTGCAAAGTCGGGCGCAAGGACCGTAATTCCTTCGTTCCGCATTGCCTCCTTTTTCACTCTCGAAGCCCCTAGCAACCCAGCGATCTCCTTGTACTCGATTTGTCCCTTCTCGTTGCCCGCAATCCTAAGGAGGAGCAAGTCATCTCGACAGCATCGCCCGATAGCTAGAGTGTCGTCCGGAACCAGGCCGGCATACTTGAAGAGTGTGAATGCCAAACTTTCGTGGTCTGCAAACTCTGAAGGTTTAGCTAGATTGTTATCTACCCAGCACAGCCAATCCACCCAATAGTCAGTATCTGAACCAATCGCAAAAACATTCCTCGCCGGCAGGCCGCCATTGTGACAACTCAAGAAATCCTTGTACTCCGATGGCAGTTGACAATCAAGCTGCAGTTCCAGATTGTTAACTTCGGACTCTGAAATCGGCACACGCCGTCTCGCCATGTCGAATTCCATATTGCATTCCCTGATAGTACGAGTTGACAACTTTACCTGTATCCACCGCCCCAGATCTTTGCTCCGCCAGAATGACCAATCTTGTCGTGAACTGAAAACGGGACGAGATGCATCCATCCTTTCTTGTTATCGTGATGCCAAGTCATCGGTTCATTAATCCCCGGCTCTTTGGTCCAGTCATATCCAGCAGGCTTTCCAAGTTCCCTGTTGGCCGCCGCATAGTCGGCTCTCGGATTTCCTGTCGGCTTGATCTTAACTTTCCTCTTTATAGCAGCGTCCCCAAATTGAATCAGCCTCCCGTATTTCGGATGGCGGAAGACCTTGACGGTGTGCAAGTATCCCGTTGCATCGGCTATATGTATCAGATGTGAATAGCTAGCCCGGTAGTTTGCAAACCGCAATGCAGCTTGCTTGGCCCTCCCGGCCAGACTACGCCCACTAGAGCAGGAAACGGGGACAGGTCCAATACTGTTCGGCCCAAGATATGTAGCGTTTGTGGCGTGGGTCTAGAGGAGGAGGGTCGCGTG
>NZ_SJPO01000007.1:300000-378965 GCF_007859935.1 Posidoniimonas polymericola
AACATCGAAGGCCGGTTGGCAGGGGCTGGTTGGCAGGCGGGTGCCCCACTGCAAGTTTGGTGATGCGTAAACGCCCGACGATTCAATGCAAACGGCGGGTTCACGACGCTCCGCTGGCACTGGACCGGTAATACTGCGATCCCTGGCCGCGATCTCGAGACGAGATTCTTCTACTGACTCAAGCGGGCGGCTTGGTTAGGTGGGATTGGATCGATTTCGAGTCGCGCTCCCGAGAAGACGGTGTGGTCATGAAGCGTCTTTCCGAGGTCGGTGGACACCAGCGTCAGGAACCTTGCCTCCGCGGGGATCGGGGCGTCGAAGCGAACGTAGTGACCGTCGTAGCGAAGCCCCGGCATGCCCGCCCGGCCGCTGCTGGCATCGACGCTGAACACCTCACCGCGTTTTACGACCGGAACCTCCACTCCATTGAGGTAGGCAGACAGCACCGTGTGCTCGGTGCTCACCACGACAACAAGGTTCGCAAGCGCGTCCTTCCTGCTGTTGTACGCCGGAGCTTCGCGATCGTTTATGCCCGCCCGATCGCTGACAAATCGCATCGCCCGGCCTCTCAGCGAACCGGCCCTGCGGACTTCATCGAGGTCGAACGTCAGCAACTCGTTCGAAGAGATTCCGATGCCTTCTTCGATCTTCTCTGTAGCGCCCTCGACAGTCAGCTCATAGACGCGGACGATTGGCTGATCCTCGCCTGTCGTGCGGATCGGCACCGACAGCAATGATCGGTAGGTGTCGTTCCCTGGCAGCCCGAGCACCGCGGCGCCCCCGCCGCCGACGCTCACGAAGTTGAACCACACACCGTCTTCTGCTAACCGTACGTCGACATCCAGCCCGCCATCGATCACCGCAGCGACCCCCAGGTCGGTCGTCTCCGCCGCGGCCTGATACTGATCGGTGACCATAGCCTCCGCGAGCGAGGTTGTCGTGCCATCGTCGAACAGGTTGCCCAGGTAGAGCTTGTCGCCGGTGTAACGTCCGGGACGCTGGCCCGGGATGTCTCGTGGGAACTGCTCCTCGGTCGCCAGCGAAATCCGGTCGACAAGCCCAAAATCTCCTAGGAGAGCGGCCTCGCCATCCTCCAACTCGACCGGTTCTCCTTCCAGCCCGCGGTACTGGACAACGGCCGAGCCGAAGGTTGCTCCAGAGAAGACGTGCACCGCTGCGGCGCGGCCTTCCGCCGATCCCGCATCCGAGATGCCCACGTAGCCAGGTCCAACCTGCAGGCGTCCCGAGTTGATCTCGAGATGGAGCGGGGAGGCGCCGGATGGCACGACTACCGAACACGTGCCCGCGAAGAGTTTGCCACCGTGTTCCGACCGCACCTCGTAGACGGCAGGTCCCTGGAGCATGAGCGACACGCCACTCTTGTAGGCCAGCCTCAGCCAGCCTTCGCTGATGCGGATCTGGTCGCCCCCCCGGAGGCCCCGTGTTGGCGGGGTTTCGGGCGCCTCAGAGGTTTGCCAGACAAGGTTGTGGGTGGCGTCGATCTTCGCGACCACATCGTTCTCGACTTCCCACTTCCAGGGGAGAGGGAAGAATCGTGGACCGTTCTGCTGGTAGCCAAGCGTCGCGGCAATAAGTCCAACGCTACCCCCAAGGCCAATCCCTAGGGCGAGCATGGCGGCGGCGGAGCGTGGGATAAAACGGCGGAGGGAGCTAGTCCTGCTGCGGCGTCGCGGCAGCGGCAAGACCTCCGCGTCGGGGAGCTCGGACTGGACTTCCTTGCAGAAACTGGCCGCCTGCTTCCTGGCCACCAGATCGGCGCCCAGCAAGGACAGCTCGCAATAGAGTCGCTGGGCGTCCTGATTGGACTTCAGCGCGTCCTCGAGTTCCGTGACCTCGACGTCCGTCAACGGGGCGTCAAAGCTGCGGTGGATTAGCGCACGCAAGCTGGCGGGAACCGAAGGGTAGTGGCTGGGGCCATTCACGCTAGGACTCGGCGGAAAGGGACTTCTGCATGCATCGCAATAGGTTCTCGCGGATGCGTCGCAAAGAATTACAGACACTCGACTGCGAGCGTCCCAGAAGCTCAGCGATCTGCAACGAACCTAGTCCGTGCGCGTAGCGGCACTCTACTAGGTTGTTATCGCCGTCGGGCAGTTTATTCAGGCAGTTTGTGAGTGCGTTGCTGCGGTCTAGGCTGGAATCGCTTGTTAGTTCGCAGATCGTGTGCCCGAGTTGCTCCATCAACTCCTGATCGAAGTAGACGCGACTCCGGCGACGGTACCGCTTGAAGTTCAAGGTCTCGTGGCGAGCGATCGTCGCGGTCCAACGGAAAAAATTGGTTTGAGTGGCCGCGGCAGTCTCGCAGCCGTCGCCGACATCAGTGTCGAAATCGCCAAATTTCAGCCAAGCGGTAACCGCGGTTTGCTGAAGGATATCCTGCGCGTCGGCGGAGTTGCGAACGAGCCCGAGCACGTACCCGAACAAGCGGAGCTGGTTCGCACCGAAGAGCTCGGCAAAGAGTTCTTCTTTCGCAGACATCGATCCATCCTCTCGCGAAGAGTATTTCGGATTCTGATTGGCGACCTCCCGTGTTCCGCCTGGAAGCACGCTGGCGTCGTAGGGTTAAGGTCCGCCCGCCCCGGCTTTTCACCGGAAATTCTTTTCACACCGGCTGAATGCGTTAAGCCGCATTGAGGCGAGCAGGCGGTTGCGGGCGGAAACGCCGGGGCCGACTGCTGATTTGAACGTTGCCGCGACCGCCGCCCTGCCGCAAGTTATTTATCGCGTGCGAGTTGGAGCCGACACAGGAAAAAAATGTCGCGATGACAGTGAAAATAGCGCACGGTCGGACCTAAGTACCCAGACGAATGTCTGTAAACTCCTCTTGGTACTAGCTTTTCGCTGTTTTTCTTTTCGCCACCTCGCGTCGTGAGAGGACGCCTGGGCCCGGGTGCCTACGCTCGAGTATTTGATTTGGCTCAGGGGCCGCAAGCTCATCACTCGACTGCACTGCTTCTCACATTACATCTTGGAGGGTTTTGATGAAGGCTGCCTTCTTTGCACCGGCGTTCCTAGCCGTGCTGCTCATTGCCGCCACTAGCGCCGAAGCGGTGCTGATTGGTCATTGGAAATTAGACGAGACGTCGGGCACCACAGCGGTTGACAGCGTCAATGGGAACAATGGCGCGTACGTAGCGACCGACGATATTGCGCCCGGCTGGCAGCCGGGATTAATCGGCGGTGCGACCGGCCTAAACGACGAGGACAACAGCCTCCAGGAATACTTTACGATTGCTTCGATTCCCCAGATGGTGGGCAGTTCGGAGCTGAGTATCTCGATCTGGTTCAACCAGAATGATGGCCCCAACCAGAACGACGGCAACAACGGCCTGATCCGGACAAGAAATCTCAGGCTGGATCAAACAGGCGCCAGCAATCGCACCGCGGGAATGAACACCGAGAGCGGCCACATCGATGCGCGGATCAGCAGCGGTAACGGCCAGGTCGACGGCGGGAGCTTCACGAGTGACCCCGGATGGCATCATGCGCTGATGACCTGGGACGGGACCGACGACTCAGGAGGCGCGGGCACGGGCCTGACCAAGCTCTACTTCGATGGTGAGCTAGTCAACTCGGTCAGCCACACTGGCGTGGACGGGATGATAACGGAGAGCGGTGAGTGGTGGCTTGGCGGTGTGGATTGCTGCGGAACGACACGAGGTTGGACTGGAGCTCTCGACGACTTGGCAATGTGGGACGAAGTCGTCTCGCCAGAGCTGGCACGCGACCTCTACTTCGACGGGCTGGTCGGGCTGGACGCGGCCACTGTGTACGAAGAGTTTTCTGTCGTAAAGACCTCCGGTGACGTTACCGGCGACGGGCTAGTTAACGGCGCAGACTTTGCTGTGATCGACGCGAACTTTGGGCAGTCCAAAGTCTTCCGTATCGAGGGCGACCTCGTAAACAACAACTTCGTCGACTTAGCCGACTACATGCAGTGGAAGCTCGCCCCTAAAGACGCCGAGGCGCTGGGGTTCAGCACTCAGGCTCCCGAGCCTGGCGCCGCGATGCTTCTGCTCGCAGCCGGCCTATTGGTGGCCGGTCGCGTGCGGCATGAATGAATCATTCGAAGGCCGCGCCTCCTCTGTAACGACTCATCGAAACAAGGCTCATCGAAACAAGGTTCGTCGAAATGATTTACTCCAAGTATTCCCGGAATAATGCTGGCGTCGCCGCGGTGGCGCTCGCTATCGGGCTGTTGTCCGCACCGTCGGCCTGGGCGTTCAACCCGCCCGTCGCCCACTATACTTTTGACCAGGGCGTGGACGACTACAGCGTGGTCACCGCCATCGACAGCGCCAACGCGAACGACGGGGTTTGGCAGAACGTTGGCTTCGATGGCTTGGCGTACACGGGCGGCGTCATCGGCGGGGCAGTCAGCCTGCGCGGCGCAACGGATGACTACTTCTTGATTCCTTCGATTCCTCAAATCGACGGCATCGAGCCGACGCCATTCACCGCGCCGCAGCTTGGGGTCGGCATTACGGTGTCGGCCTGGATGTACGTCGATGACGACGCCCCGTCGGGCTACAAGGGCATCTTCAAAAGCCGCGACGTCACGAGCGAGAATATCAGCGGCGTCGCGACCGGCCGCGACTGGGGTCTCGCGTGGGAGGGCGGCGACCATATCGACACCCGTGTTCACAGCTCCGGCGTTGATTCAAACGATGGAAGCATCACGCGGAACCAGTGGCACCATGTCGCGCTGGTTTGGGGCAACGTCGACGCCGAGGCGCCCGCCATCCCGCCGGCGAGCGTGATTTACGTGGACGGCGTCAAGCAAGCCAATGTGGTCGAGAACACCGAGGTCTTCAACCTTGTCACCAGCGGTGCTTGGCTGATCGGTGAGGACAGCTGCTGCGGCGGGCGGGAATTCCCCGGGCTGCTAGACGACCTCGCCATGTTCGGCGAAGCGCTCTCCGACGCCGACATCGCCACACTCTACAGCAACGGCCTAAGCGGCATCGACGCCGCAGGCAACGCGACCGGGATTATTCTTCCGGGCGATGTCAATCAAGACGAAAGCGTGACGATCGCCGACTTTAATATCATCCGGGACAACATGGGGTTGGCGGCTACTGCCCGTAGTCAGGGCGACTTGAACGGCAACAAACGAGTTGACCTGAACGACTTCCGTGTCTGGCTCGACGCGGCGCCGGCGGCCGCGGCGGCCGAGGCGTTGGCGACCTTCTCTCTCCCGATTCCGGAGCCTTCTTCGTTGCTGCTGGTGCTAGCCACGGGGCCGCTTTCTGCGTCCCGTCGGAGAGCAAGGTAACCGTCGCCGCGTGATTCACTTATCCGCGCTCTTCCCGAAAGAATCTTCTTCCTAGGTGATACACGAAATGAATGTCAGAACATCACTTCCGATGCTGTTAGCGGCGGGGATGCTGTGTGCCGCTACCGGGCACTCGCAGGATCTGGTGCTCCGAGTCAACCGCGCGACTGGCGCGCTGCAACTAACGGGCGCCAGCAGCACCGTGGTTAGCCTTGCGGGTTACACGGTCGATTCGAAGTATGGGACGCTTGACTTAGGGAATCCCTTCCCCGGCATCCGCGGCGTCGACGCCGACTGGAAGCTCGCCGGCGTCCCAGATGCTAGTGCGATCTCTGAGTACAACTTCAACCCCAGCCCCGGGGCGTTCAATGCGGTTGATAGCGGCGTCACCTACGACCTGGGCAACCTCTACGACCCTGCCGGTGCGTTTCTCAACGAGGGCTTTGCCTTCGACGTCGAGGTGGACGACCTCGTACTGACTTACGCCGACCTCAACTTCACTTCGCCTTCGATTGGCGTAGTCGAGTATTTTGGCGACGGTGACACCAACAATATCGGCATCACGGTCAACCTGGCTACTGGCACGGCTTTTATTGAAAACGAGTCGCCGTTTGATCAAGTGCTTGTAGGCTACAACATCGTCGCGGGCTCCGCGGGCATCCTGAACACAAACGCCGGCTCCTTCAACGGCCTGCGGGACGAGGCGGGGGGGAGCGCATTCCAGCCCCCGAGTACGCTGACCGGGGACGCGCTCAGCGAGCTCGATCCTACTGTCGACCAGAACGCCGCGGGGATCTCCATTACCGCCGGGCAGTCCTACGACCTCGGAATGATCGGGGACTCCGGCGGCAATCTGCAGGACTTGGCGGCAAACCTAAGCTTTTCGTTCCTGTTCGCCGGCGCAGGTGAGCAGGAACGCTCGGGGTTCGTGAAATACCTCGGCGTGCTGGCTAGCGGCCCGGGCGACTTCAACGCCGATGGCGTGGTTGACGCCGCGGACTACACCCTTTGGCGGGACAACGACGGCGCCGCCGACGAGTCCGCGATCAACGGCAACGGCGATGGCGGCGGGATCACCAACGCCGACTACGATCTCTGGAAGAGCAACTATGGGACTGATTACGGGGCCGGAACGGTTGGGACCACGAGCACGACGCCTGAGCCAGCGGCGGCCGGACTCATGGCGTTCGCGGTGAGTGCGGTTGCTGGCTGTATGCGGAGTCGGGCGTTTGGAGTGAAGTAGGAGTGTGGGGGCCGCTAGCGGTGGGCAGTCGCAGCGGCCGTCCTCCGCCGCACGCCGACAGCTCTTGAGCGTGCGGTGGCCGGTCGAGACAAGCGTTCACAGACATTGAAGCCGTTCTTTGGGAGATAAGTCCATGTCGAAGCGAGTCGTAGCCCACGCGCGTAGCGGCGCTCGAGGCCTGGCGGGGTTCACACTGGTTGAGCTGCTAGTAGTCATCGCGATTATCGGTGTGCTAATCGCATTGCTTCTTCCCGCCGTGCAGGCGGCGCGTGAGGCGGCGAGAAGGTCGCAGTGTTCGAATAACCTCAAACAGATCGGACTGGGGATCTTGAACTACGAGACCACCTTTACAAGGCTCCCCCCAGGGTCTGAGGTCAAGGTCCCCGAATACTGCTCTGGCTCCCAGTGCCGTGGGATCCCGATGTCGATCTTGATCATGCCCTACATGGAAGACGGCATCCTGCCAGACATCTTGCAGGAGCGGATCAACGCCCGCGGTGGGAACGGCGGCGCCTGGGGTCTGATCGCTTCGGACACCGGCAACACGGTTGGCAACACCCGTATCCCGACTTACGTCTGCCCAAGCACAGAGGCCTGGGCGGGGATCCTCCCGAGGCTCGACTACGCGCCCGTGATCGGCGGACCGGGGGACACGAGCATCGGCTACCACCCCCGCGACCCCAACAAACAGCCAATCGCCAATGCCTCGAGCACCGGGCGCGGATTCGTGTGGTCGAACGGTCCGTTCAATATGGGCGTCGTTGTTCCGCTCAAAAAGGTGCTCGACGGCACCACCAAAACGTTCGCCGTAGGGGAGTGCATCAGCGCGACCCGCTACGGAGCCGGTCCTGGCTACGGAAGCAACGAAGGGGGACCGGGGGCTTGGTGGTATGGTGGGTCCTGTGCGTTGGACTTCTCGAAAGACTACTCGGGGCACCACTACCGTCACCTGCGTAGCACGCTGCATCCGATAAACTCGCACATAACCAACCCGCAAACCGAAGCGATTCAACAGAATGACGCTTGCTTCAGCAGTGACCACCCAGGCGGGGCGCAGTTTGTGTTCATCGACGGACACGTAGGGTTCTTGCAAGAGGCCATCGACAAGGACACCTACAACGTGCTCGCGACGCACGCGGGCGGCGAGTTAATCGATCCACAGGAGATGTAGACTCTGATCATCCAGAGTGGGCCCTGAATGCTATCGCAGGAAAGCAAAGCAACGCTGTGAACGAAACGAAGAATTTAATTGCCGCAAAGATGCCCAAAGCGTGGCCAGAGGGCTCAGGCGGACGGCGGCTGCGTTGGATGGGCCCGGCAGCCATCGTGCTGACGCTGCTTGGCTGTGGCCAAGGTCCCGGCACCGCACCCGTGTCTGGCGTCGTCCAGTTCGACGGCGTTCCTGTGACGCAGGGCACGGTCTCCTTCTACCCGGTTGCTGGGGGGCGGCCCGCCACTGGGAAACTCGGGCCTGGTGGTGCGTTCGAACTCTCTACATTTGGCAACGGCGATGGCGCCCTGCTCGGCGGGCACAAGGTGACCATCAGCGCAATGGAGCTGATCAACGCGCCGCCTCCACCTAAATCGTTGTCGGAAGAAATCTCACAGTCTGCCCCGCCGCCGAAAGCCGGCCCCAAGGCCCGATGGATCGTGCCAGAAAAGTACTCGGCGCAGGCCACATCAGGGCTCACCGCGACGGTGGTTGGCGGCACGAATCTGATTGAATTCGACCTACCCTAGGTCGGACGCGCCCGAGCGGAGGGGGTCCTCGGCGATTGTCGCGATCCGCCCCAAGCTGCGCCGTCACCCCGGCAGAAGTATATCGACCACTCAACTCGCGAAGGTAGAGATGTCCATGTTGTCAACTGTTGAACTCAATCGCCATTGCGGTATGCGGCTGCTGTGGGGCGTCCTGGCTGCGTTGCTGATCGCCGGCTCGAAGGCGCCCGTGGTGTACGCGGCGTCGTCCATCGAATCTCCCAATGGACGCGTCAGCCTTGAGGTCGGGCTGCAGCAGCACGCGGACGATTCTGTGGTTGAGTACAGTATGTCCTTCCGCGGCGAAACCGTTGTGGGCAAGTCGTCGATTGCTTTTCGGCTAAACGACGGAACGGTCGTCGGACGCAGCCTGGAACAAGCATCGGCGCCGAAGCATGCATCTCACGACAGCAGCTGGCGACCAATCTACGGAGAACGCAGCACCGTACGGGATCACTATAACCAAGTCACGCTCGATCTTCGGGACAGCGGTACCGGCTACCAAATGCAGCTTGTTTTTCGTTGCTACGACGCGGGCGTCGCATTCAAGACTTCGCTCCGGGCTCCGGGCGAACAGGCCCCGATTGAACTTGCCGAAGAGTGGAGCGAGTTCCGGATCTCGGAGGAGGCCACGGTGTGGTGCACTCCGCGGGCGCAGAGCCGCCACGAGGCGATTGCACTCGGCAGTATCGAAGGTGAAGTCGAGCGTCCCCTAACTATCGAGGTGGGCGGCAGTCTGTACGCGGCGATCACCGAAGCGAGGTTGGTGGACTACGCCGCGATGATGCTGAAACGCCCCGCTTCGGGCGGGCCGGGGCTCGTGACGGCGCTGGCCGGCGGCGTTGTGGCGGACGGCGATCTGGAAACGCCGTGGCGGGTCGTTATGGTGGGCGAGAGCCCCGGTCGACTGCTCGAGAGCAACGACATCGTTCTGAACCTAAGCGAGCCATGCCAGATCAAGGACCCAGCGTGGATCCGTCCGGGGAAGGTAATCCGCGAGATCACGCTCACCACCAAGGGGGGGCTCGCATGCGTGGACTTCGCCGTGAAGCACAACCTCCAGTACATCGAATTCGACGCCGGCTGGTACGGGCACGAGTACAGCGACGATTCCGACGCAACCACGGTTACCGTCGACCCGAACCGTTCTACCGGGCCGCTCGATCTGCACCGCGTGATCAAGTACGGTGCGGACCGCAATATCGGTGTGATCGTCTACGTGAATCGCCGGGCGCTCGAGACGCAGCTTGACGAGCTCCTCCCCTTGTACAAGCAGTGGGGGCTCGCCGGCGTCAAGTACGGGTTTGTCAACACCGGTTCTCAAGAATGGACGCGATGGTTGCACGAGGCGGTGCGTAAGGCGGCCGACCACGAGCTAATGGTGGACATCCACGACCTGTACCGGCCTACTGGCTACTCTCGGACTTACCCGAACTTGATGACTCAGGAGGGCGTGCGTGGGGACGAGGCAGCGCCTGAAAGCGAGCAGGCGATCATGTCGCTATTCACTCGAAACCTAGCGGGCGCTGCGGACCACACCATCTGCTACTTCGCGCCCCGCGTGAAAGAGCGCTGGACGCACGGCCACCAGCTCGCCAAAGCGGTGTGCACCTACTCCCCATGGCAGTTCATGTTCTGGTACGACACGCCGCTTTCGCCTAGCCCTCCCGGTAAGCACAATCACTCAATCGAGGAGACCCCCGAACTGGAGTTCTTCGCCAAGACTCCCACCGTCTGGGACGAGACCCGAGTGATCACTGCGGAAGTCGGCGAGTACGCGGTTCTGGCGCGTCGCAACGGAGCCGACTGGTTCGTCGGGGCGTTGAACAACGGGCAGGAACGAGTGCTTGATGTGCCGCTCGACTTCCTCAACCCCGGAGAGGTTTTTAGCGCACGGATCTATTCGGACGACCCGGACGCTAAGACGTCAACCAACGTGCGGATCGACAGCCGGAATGTGGCGGCCGCGGACCGGTTGCGCATGCGTCTGCAGCCCAACGGTGGTCAGGCTGTATGGATAACGCCGGACAAGCTGGCGCAGCGTGGGGCCAGGGAAGATCGCTAGCCCATTCTGGTGCTGTCGCAATAGTTGAAGGCGCCCAGCATGATCCCTTCTCTTTCGACTGCGCGTAGTAGAACACGTGCTTCGAGAGGCTTGTCGGTTCGGTGTGGCGCGAGCGTTTAAGCAACTTGGCTTTCCTGTGCGAAGATTTCCCGAGTTGCGTTCTCGAGGATTCATCGCCTACCACAATAAGCGCCGTACGCGTCAAAAACTTAATGGTGTCGGGCCCCTCGCGTCCGCTCTTCGGCGCCTCAATAGCCTACGGTAGGCTTGCCCAGCTTCGGCATCGCCGCCGCGGCGATTTGCGTCAGCCTTGCGCTTCGCTTCGTGTTGTTTGTTCGCGAAATGACCGGGGGGTTTGATTCATCTCGGCCTTGAACAGCCGTGAGAAGTGGCTCGCGTCGTAGAAGCCGGTGCGGACTGCAATCGACTCTAAGGTTAGTGACGTCTCTCGGAGCATCAGGCACGCGGCGTTGATGCGTACATGAGTGACGTACTTCGCGGGGGTCTGGCGGAACAGCTGTTTGAACACACGCTTAAACTGACTGACCGACAAGTGCGAGAGTTCAGCAAGGTTTTCCAGAGTGATCTTTTCTTCATAGTGATTCGTGATGTGCGTGATCGCCTCGTTGAGCCGTTCGTAGGGTGCAAGCATGGCTCCCGCTTTCGCGAGGTCGTACATCATGCCCGCGACTCCCACGGTTCTGCCGCGTGAGTCCAGCAGCGGGATCTTTGTCTCAACGTACCAGCGCAACACCCCCGAGGCGTTGGGAACCGCACAAACGTGGTCGGTGAGCGGATTGCCGCTTTCGATTATGGCGGCGTCCGCGCTCCGGTACCTGTCTGCGACTTGGGGAAGGAACAAGTCGTGATCGGTTCTTCCAATCACGAGCCGCTCGTCGCACAGGCCGAGCGCCTCGAGCAGTGCTGCGTTGATGTGGACGAAACGTCCCTGCAGGTCCTTGGCGAAAAAGTAGGTCGCGGGCAAATGGTCGAGAAGTTCAAGCAATTGCAGAGGACTTCCGACGCTTTCGAAGAAGCTGTGGCGGGTGGCGTCAGCGGTTGCGTGCTCTGCCGGCATGAGCTGATTATACCAGAAGTCAGCTCCATTTTACCTTGCCAAAACACCACCGCCGGCAGGATACTCGACCCATCGGCGGTGACTTTTCGAGTCGCGATAGCGAACGGGTCGAGCTTCGGAGCGACTAGTTTTCCACTGAACGCTGTGGACGCGTTGATTGTTGTAGCGGCTGAGAATTCACTAAACAGTCGGACTCCAGCCGGCCACCGGTTGATCTTGAATGTTGGGGCGATGGTCCCCCTGTATCTGGTTGATCGTGCGGACGGCTGATACTACGTCCGACGGCGTTGCGAGGTACTCGAAGCAGAGTTGGCAAACCACCGCTCCGTATGGCGGTAGTCGATGTGTGCGGCCCTGCTCCTTCTCAAATGAATGCGGGTTGGGGTAGTTGGTTCCCGGTTCAAGCCCTACGACGTAGCCATCCGATGCTGCTCGGGGGTTCTTCCAGAATGTGAAACACGGCATCGAGCCCGCGTCGTAGCCGAGGCTCACACCGCTTTGGGCAGCCTCGTCCTGCAAGACAACTCTGGATTGCGAATGCTGATCGGTTAACAGACGTAGGTAATAGGCTTGTTCCGTCAGCATCGAGCCAGCTGGCCCAATCTGATCCCAGGTTTCCATTGTTTGGCCTGAAAATGCATCTCGAGGCGCCGCCGTATCGAGGGGCGCCACTATGCGAGTGCCGCTTTGCAGTAGCGGTAGTCCTATGTTGAGATGGTAGAGGAGTTGGGCGTTAGTGGAACTTTCCGAGAGGTTCTCGATCGAATCGCAGAGCGTAAATCCTTTTTGACCGCGTCGAGTCGTGAGTTTGGTTGTAAGGCGGAGTTTGGCGAAATGAAACCTAGTCTCTTCCACGATCCCGGTTACGGTGATCGATTCCGCTGTTGGGTCGGCTTCGATTTCGAGGTGGCGCGCCGGCAGATTGGCGATGCGACCATGCAGCGGGTAACGCAGCACTCCCTCTTCGGAGAACTCCGGCGCCCCGTTGGTTTGCAGGCCGCACCGCACCAGGAGCTCGTCAAACCCGTCCAGCCACGCGAGGCCGCTCGGCTCGGCAAGGTTAACGTAGTTCGGATGGACCGGACCTCGCACTGGAGATTGCCAGCCGATACGCGTCCCGTCATAGGTCATGTCCCAAATCCCCATCCCGCGGGTAGGGAGGATTTTGATCGCGAGATTGCCGTTCTTTACGGTAAGCAGATCGACGCCGTCCGACAGCCCTCCCGACAGCCGTTCAAACTGGAAGGAGAAGTCGGGAAGCTCCGGAACTTCAACTTCGGCATAGCCTGATTGACGCTGTGATTGGTAGAGGTCCCACTTGCGGTTTGACATCGTCGTCCTGATTGTAATGAAGGCAAGAAACGCGGTCTCAATGCGAACAGGGCGTTCGCGTCAGGTGGCCCGTCCCGAATCTATCCACTTTTCGAGTCCATCTCTTTCCCAAGATCTGCCAGCACGAAGCGCACAGGTCGCCTACCAACTTAGCTCTTCATGACTCAATTCGCATCCTCCGAAAGTGTACATGCGGCTCTTGATCGGGCGCTCGACGCCGGTGAAGGGCTGCTGCGTCTTACTCCGACCTGGGTGCCACGGAGCTTCCTGCATCCGGGCAGGCGGATTCGGCTGCACCCGGATGACTACTACTCCTACGGCGGAGAGCGTGGTGGCATCGACGAACGTTGGTTCGCCAGCACCACCGACGCAGCAAACGAAGGACGCGTCTGGCACGAGGGACAAAGTCTTGTGCTGTTTGAGGGGGAACGATTCCTGCTGAAGGACGCGGTCCAAGAGGCGGGCGCCCGGGTGATCGGGCAGCCGATGTGGGAGCGGCACCAACGCTGGCCCGTGTACTCGAAATTCTTTGACAACATGGGTCCCATACCGCACCACATGCATCAGCGGTTTGAAGACGCCAAGCTGGTTGGCCAGGAAGGAAAGCCAGAGAGCTACTACTTCCCCCCCCAGTACAACAACTGTGACAACAACTTCCCGTACACCTTCATGGGGCTGGAGCCGGGCACAACCAAGGACCAACTCCGCCGTTGCTTGGAAAACTGGGCCAAAGGCGACAACGGCATCCTTGATTTGTCGAAAGCATATCGCCTCAAACGTGGCTCGGGCTGGCTCATTCCGCCGGGCGTCCTGCACGCTCCAGGTTCACTGTGCACCTACGAACCGCAGTGGGGTAGCGACGTCTTCGGGATGTATCAGAGTCTCGTAGAAGGGAGAGTCGTGCCGTGGTCGTTGCTGGTTAAAGACATGCCAGCCGACAAGCACAGCGACCTCGATTTCATAATTGGACAGTTGGACTGGGAAAGAAACGTAGACCCCGAATTCAAAGACAACAATTACCTGGAGCCCATCACCGCGGAATCGGGGGAAGGCTGGCGTGACGATTGGATTGTCTATGGCGAGGTCGACGGTGCTCAGTTGTTTAGCGCTAGGCGTCTCACGCTGCAGCCCGGCGCCAGATGCGTGCTCAAGGATCCCGGGGCGAGTGGATGGATAACCGTGCAGGGGAAGGGCCGTATTGGTCGCCTCCCACTACAGACTCCCACCATGATTTGCTTCGGAGCAGACACGGAAGACGAGGTCTTTATTACCCATGAGGCGGCGACCCGGGGTGTCGAAGTCGAGAACACTGGCAGCGAGCCGCTAGAGAGTCTCCGTTACTTCGGTCCCGACACGTTTGCAGAGGTGCCTAAGGTCGGCGGGCGCAGGAAATAGGGTCGTCAAACTCGACCGCGAGCGGATCCATTTGAATAACCACCGTCAGGAACTCATGAGCAATTGCGCGCCAAAACTGCACAACGCAATGTGGCCCGGCGTGGTCGGCAAGGGCGACGACGCCGGGCAGGAACCAGCGATACGGCTGGGACGTATGCTTGACCTAACGTGCGCCGCCGAGGCTGGCGGGCAGAAGTTCGACGGCGTTGACCTCTTCCTCTACTCTCCCCACATCGACCCAAGTTCGGGAGACTACGAACTTCGATTGCTCGCCGAGTCGATCCAGCGGCGCGGCCTCGAGATCGGCTCGCTAGTGGCGCCGGTCTGGCCCGGCACGATGGGCGATTCCGCCATGGGCGACGCGGAGGCTCGTGCGAAGTTCCTCTCTGCTGTTGAGTCCGCGTGCCGCGTTGCCCGTTTGTTTGACGACTGCGGCGCGCGGAAATCGGGCGTCATCCGCATCGACTCGGCCGAGTTCGGAGTCAACAAGTGGAAGAGCGATCCCCTGAGCGGCACCAAGCTGATTGCCGAGACTTTTCGTGAGGCCGCGAGAATCGCAGCGGACGCGGGCCAACGCCTGGCGGCGGAGGGGGAGATCTGCTGGGCGGGCATGCACAGCTGGCGAGACATGCTCGACCTCCTCGAGGAAGTCGACATGCCACAAACGCTCGGGTTCCAGGCGGACCTCGCCCACACCTACCTCTACCTATTGGGGTACAACGCTCCTGAGCACGCCATGCTCGGGGCCGACTACTGCGAAGAAGAGTTTTATTTGGCCTACCAACTGATGGTGGACAGACTCCGCCCTTGGACGATCGATCTGCACATCGCTCAAAACGACGGTGAGGTGTTCGGAGCGGGGTCCCATGACAGAACAGGCAAGCACTGCCTGCCGTCCGACCCCAACGGCAAGCTCGACATTGTGCGTTGTGCTTCGTACTGGCTTGAAGGGGCCGCATCGCGCGGCGTGCAGCACATCTGCTGGGATGGCTGCATGTTTCCCAACAGCGTCCTGGATTCTCCAGACACTTGGAATTCGGTGCTGGAAGTGATGATCAAAGTGCGAGACTTACATGGCTGGAACTAGTCGAATGAAAGAGCCGTTGCGGATTGGCCTGATCGGCTGTGGGTTTATGGGCCGGGCCCACTCGAACGCCTACAATCGGGTGTCGAACTTCTTCGACACCGCGTTGGCGCCGAAGCTCAAGGCGGTTTGCTCGCGAGACCCCGGTCGCACGCAGAAGTTCGCGGACACCTGGGGCTACGATTCTACCGAGACGGACTGGCGGAGCCTTGTCGATCGTGACGACATCGACGCCATCGACATCTGCGTCCCCAATAGTCTGCACGGCGAGATCACCAGGGCCGCCGCGGCCGCCGGCAAAATGGTGCTCTGCGAAAAGCCGCTGGCAATGACCGTTGCCGAAGGCGAGTTGATGTGCCGCGCGGTTGAGGAGGCAGGCGTGGCCAACATGGTCTGGTACAACTACCGCCGTGTCCCCGCCGTGACGCTTGCCAAACAGCTCATCGAGGAGGGCAAGCTCGGACGCGTTTTTCACTACCGCGCCAACTTCCTGCAGGACTGGACAATCGCCGAAGACCTGCCGCAGGGCGGCCAAGCGTTGTGGCGCCTGGACGTCGCGGAAGCCGGCTCTGGCGTCACCGGAGACCTCCTTGCTCATTGCGTCGACACGGCCCTCTGGCTCAACGGCGCCATCCAGGACGTTTCGGCTATGAGCGAGACTTTCGTGAAGCAGCGTGTGCACCAACTCACGGGCGAGGTCACTCCTGTTGGCATTGACGACGCCTGCGCCTTCCTGTGTCGCTTCGACAACGGATCGCTCGGCGTCTTCGAGTCCACACGCTACGCGCGTGGACACAAGGCACAGTACACGCTCGAAGTGAATGGCGAGCACGCATCACTCCGGTGGGACCTCCACGACCTCCACCGACTCGAGTACTTCAGCCACGCGGACGAGGGGCGACTGCGTGGCTGGCGGTCAATTCACGTCACCGACCACGACGGCAGCCAGCCTTACATGGACAAGTGGTGGGTGCCGGGCTTGCAGATTGGTTACGAACACACCTTTGTTCACCAGCTGGCCGACTTCCTAGAGGGGCTCTCGACCGGTGTTTCCACCGTGCCCACGTTCCGGGACGCACTGGCGACTCAGAAGGTATGCGACGCTGTGCTACGCAGCGCCCGGGATCGAGCGTGGGCGTTCGTCGGAGAATGACGAAACCCCGGCACGGATCACTGTGAGAGAAAGCGTTGTTTCAAAACGATTGGAATGAAGTAGTGAATGCCAATTCTCGTAGTTACTTCGTGGCGACATTCGTCGCCGCGCTTCTCGCGTCGTCACCCAGCGGCGCCGGGGCTGCCGAGGAGGGGTTTGAGCCCATCTTCGATGGATCAACCCTCAAGAGCTGGGACGGCAACCCCAAGCTGTGGCGGGTCGCGGACGGCGTGATCGTCGGTGAAACCAGCGACGAGAGTCCGTTGGAAAGCAATGAGTTCCTTATCTGGAGCGGTGAGGCTGATGACTTCGTTCTCCGCCTGGAGTTCCGCATCGCCGATCGTGGCGTTGGCAACTCTGGCGTGCAGTACCGGTCCAAGCGGTTAGAAGACGCGGGGCGTTGGGTGGTCGGAGGTTATCAGGCCGACATCGAAAGAACCAACAAGTACATGGGCATCCTCTACGAAGAGCAGGGCCGTGGCATACTCGCGCTGCGTGGCGAAGAAGTGCTCTTGGGCGGCTCCGCTAATGGCGTTCAACGACAGGTTGTCGGTTCAGTGGGGAATGCAGAAGAGATCGTCAATGACGTCCGAGCCGGCGAGTGGCAAGAGCTAGAGATTGTCGCCCAGGGCAATCGGCTTGAGCACAAGATAAATGGACGCACAACGGTGTTGGTTGTGGATAAAGACGAATCGAACGCCGCCAACTCTGGTATTCTCGCGCTGCAGCTGCACCGTGGCGATGAGATGATGATTGAGTTTAAGAATATCCGCCTCAAGAAAATTGCCGAGGGGAAGGAAGCGTCGGAATGACAGAAAGCACCCACACGGCCCTCGCAAGCGAGGGAGAAATGACCACGACGCCCAGCCGCCGAGGCTTCTTGAAGACCGCCGCCAGAGCGGCCGCTGTCATCGGCGCCCCATTGATAGTGCCGGCATCTGCGCTCGGGCGGAACGGACAGACCCCACCAAGCGAGCGTATCACAGTCGGTGGCCTTGGCATCGGCCCTCGCGGGCGAACCGACCTGGCGTGCTTCCTTTCCGAACGGGACGCGCAGTTTATCGCCGTGTGCGACGCACAGAAAAGCCGCCGTGAGATTGTCAAGCGTACGGTCGATGGACACTACCAGAACACCGACTGTGAGTCCCTGCGTCACCCTGACGAACTGCTTCACCGCGATGACATCGACGCCGTGCTAATCGCCACCGGCGACCGTTGGCACACGATGGCTTCAATATTGGCTGCGCGCGCGGGCAAAGATATCTACTGCGAGAAGCCCTGCTCGATGACGATCGAGGAAAGCTTGGCGCTGGCCGACACTATTCAACGTTATGGCAGGATCTATCAAGCGGGGACGCAACGACGGACCATCCCGAACTTCAAATTCGCGGTAGATTTGGTGCACACCGGCAAACTCGGTCGGCTGCACACGATGCACGCCCACACACTCAGCCCTGCGGCAACTCGCGAATGGTTGCCGGAGGCGCCGCTACCTGGGAAGGAAGAGGTCGACTGGGACCTGTGGCTTGGACCGGCGCCCTGGCGTCCGTACAACCCAACGTACGTGGCGGGCGGCTGGCGGGATCACTACGACCTCCACAGCGGCGGATTCCTGGAGTGGGGAGCCCACACAGTGGATTTGTGCCAGTGGGCTAACCAATCCGAAGACACCGCCCCCGTCTACTACGAGCCGTGGGGCACCAGCGTCACTGCAACCTACGCGAACGGCGTGAAGCTCCAAATGCGTGACCGCGACACGGGGTGGCTCGGTCTCGGCACGTGCCCCGTTCGCTTCGAGGGAGACGAGGGCTGGATCGAAACAGGCGACAGCGGAAAGTTCGCAGTCTACCCCGAGTCGCTGCGGTCGGAGCTGGCGGTGCCCGAGATGGCCGGCACCGACCCGAGGCATCACGTAAGGCAGTTCCTCGATAGCGTCCGCACGCGGCAAGCTTGTTCCGCGAATGAGAAGGTGGCCTCCCAGTCCCACATCGCGTCGCACGCGGCGACGATTGCGTGGCGGATCGGTGAGGATCTCAGGTTCGACCCCGTTAAGAATGAATTCTCGGGACACGAGATCGCGAATCGATACCTCTCCCGTGCAGTCCGCGAGCCGTGGCGTATCTAGGCACTATTGGCAAATTGAATCGAAAGTTAACTAACGCCGTCGGTAGACCGGCGATAAAGAGAGGCCCACCATGGTTCGAAGATTGGTCCCCGCAGCGGTTCTGGCTTGGTTGCTGACTGGCTCCGCGGCCCTGCTGATGGCCGCCGATCGGCCAACACCCGAAGAGCTTGTCAGGATCTTACAGTCTGATGACGCGTCCCCCCACGACAGGGCGCTTGCCTGCGAGCAGCTAGGCGTATCGGGGTCTGACGAGGCGGTTCCAACGCTTGCCGCGCTGCTAGACGACCCAGGGTTCTCGCATTATGCGCGGTACGCACTTCAAATCATGCCGGGTTCCGCCTCGGGTGAGGCTCTGCGCTCGGCGCTAAACCGGCTGGATGGCGACCTGCTCGTGGGCGTTATCAACTCGGTTGGCGCCAGACACGACCAACGTGCTGTCGAAAGGCTCGAAGAGCTGGCGGCAGCAGGCGACCCCGACGCAGCGGTCGCGGCAGCCTCCGCTTTGGCGAGCATTGACGCCAGCCGCTTCGAAATGTTTCTTGCGAGCACCACTCCGGCCTCTCGCGGCCACTTGGACGACGCGGTTCTCGCGTGTGCAGAGCGGCTCGCAGAGCAGGGCCAAACGAGTTTAGCGGCAGCGATGCTAAGAACCCTCGAGGAGAGCAATCCGACGGATGCAGTACGAGCTGCCGCCATTCTCGGCATTGTGCGGCACAGTCAGTCGAGCGACCGGGCTAACCTGGTGAAGAACCTGCTTGCAAGCGATGACGATTGGGAATTCACCGTCGGACTTCAGGCCGCTGTACAGGGCGAAGCTCCGGGCGGCGCAACACTGCTGGCAGCCGCAATCAGACCGGAGAGCCCAAGTCGCCACGTGCGGATTATCCGCGCTCTCCGTGTCCTTGGTGACCACGCCACGGTCGGGGTCGCTCGCGAGGCCGCCGGGAGCGACCTACTAGCAGTGCGTGCCGAGGGAATTAAAGCCGTCGGCGCCCTCGGCGACGCATCGGACGCCCCACTGCTGATGCGTCTTGCCCTGGCAGAAGATGATGCGAGCGAAGCGGCTCGGCATTCACTGGTCGAGATTAAAGATCATGGGTTGGACGAGGCGCTCGTAGCGATGCTAAAAGAGTCCGATGCCAACTCCCGCGCCCTGGCAGCAGAGCTGATCGGTCGCAGACGCGTCACCGCTGGCGCGGGAGCCCTGATCGACGCTGCACGCCTTGCGGACGAGCCCGCCGTTCGTGTCGCGGCGCTGGAAGCGGCTGGACGCCTAGCGGTGGGAGAGACGTTGCCAGCGCTGCTGGATCTAGCCGCGAATTCACGCTCAGTAGCAGAACGCACGCTTGCCGAGCAGGCGAGTTTGGCCGCCGCATCCCGCCTCACTGACCGTGAACAGGCAGCGGGTCTAATTGCCGATCGCCTCCTCAAGGCGCCTTACGATCAGGCAAGTGTCTTGCTCAACGTGCTGGCGACTATCGGCGGAACGCGCTCGCTCGAGATCGTGGCGGCAACGGCGCAGAAGCCAGATCGTGATCTGCAAGACCAGGCGACTCGAGTGTTGGGAGCATGGCGAACGCCCGACGCAGCGCCGGTTCTTCAGGGACTTGCCAGCTCCAACCATCCGTTCTCGGTCCGGGCGTTGCGGGGTTACCTGCGTATCGCGCGGCAGTTGGAAGCTTCGGAGAGCGAACGGTTGAGGATGTGCCGTGAGGCCTTGGGGATAGCAAGTCGCGACGAGGAGAAGCTGCTTGCATTGCGAATACTGGAGCGGATCCCTTCCGTCGAAGGGCTGGAGATCGCGTCCGGCGAGTTGACTGGTGACCGTCTGGGCAAGCAGGCTAGCGAATCGGTCGTCCAGATAGCCGAGGCAGTAGCGCCTTCTCATTCTGCCGCCGCGGCTACCGCTGCAAAGCTCGTTCTCAAAACAGGCGGGAGCGACGACGTGATATCCCGCGCTAAGAGGCTCACAACAGAGTAGTCTCCGAGGTCGCGGCTGAAATTCTATTCTATTCGTTGACGCTCGATTGTTTTTAGGATTTTGAGAAATGCTGAGCCGTTCACTAGTTGCGATCGCCGCTTGCCTCGCTTGTTCAGGCCAGGCACGCGGCGTTGATTCATCCGAACGGCCAGCACGCCCCAATTGGGATATCAAGCTACTTGCCGTCGATGCCAACGAGGGGATCGACCTTGCCGATATCAATAAGGACGGACTGCTGGATGTCGTGGCGGGGCGCAACTGGTACGCCGCGCCCTCCTTTGCCCCGCGTCCGCTGCGCGCAATCGACGACTGGAATGGCTACGCGCAGTCCAATGGCGACTTCGCGTACGACGTCGACCGGGATGGTTGGACGGATGTTATCGCAGGTGGTTTCACAATCCCCGAGGTCAATTGGTATCGGAATCCGGGGCCGGAGGGACTGCAACGTGGGATGCTCTGGGAGAGGAAACGGCTGATTGAGTCGCAAGGGACCAGCAACGAGGGCCAGCTTCTATGCGACCTTGATGGAGACCATGTGCCCGAGTGGATCTCAAACTCGTGGCTTCCCGAAGCTCCGATGTATGTGTGGAGGTTACCAAAGGACGCAGAAGGCGCCGCCGGTGCTGGTGACTTCGCGATGCAGCGAGTTCTCATCGGCAAGAAAGGAAATGGGCACGGCTTGGGAGTAGGCGACATCAACGGCGATGGGCTGCTAGACATCCTCTGCGGGACCGGGTGGTACGAGTGTCCAGGAGAGGCCGAGCGGTACCGGCAGGAGTGGACGTTCCACCGCGATTGGGCGCCCACCGACTTCAGCTTGCCAGTGATTGTTCGCGACTTAGACCGCGATGGCCGCAGTGACATAATCTGGGGCACTGCCCATGGATTTGGCGTGCAGTGGTGGCGGCAGCTCACTCCGGGGACCGACGGAAAGACGGTCTGGCAGACGAATCTCATTGACGACAGCTTCTCGCAATCGCACGCCCTTGCCCTTGCCGACCTCGATGGTGATGGAAGCGACGACCTCATCACCGGGAAACGGGTGCTCGCCCACAACGGCAGTGACCCTGGCTCCTCGATGACGCCTACGATCCAGTACTATTCGTGGGATCACGCTGAAGGAACTTTTCGTAAGTCGTTCATCAATGTCGGCATCGTGGGCGTCGGCTTACAGATTAGAACAGCCGACCTCGACAGCGACGGCAGAATCGATATCGCCGTCGCTGGCAAAGGCGGCACGTTTCTCCTGTTCAACCGTGAGTAGTTGGCGAGTTCGCCGGATATCGCCGCGTCGACTGTTGCATCCGCCACGGATTCGAGCCGGTCGGCTCCGCAGGCGGAGCGTTGACCGATGTCGACACATTGTCACAAGCCTGCTCGCAGCGCTCGACGTCGCCACCGGCAAGGTCATCGGCCAATGCCTGCGGCGTCATCGCAGCGATGATTTTGCGAAGTTCCTCTGCCACTTCGACAAGACGATTGAGAAAGGGCCGGGCGAAGAAATTCACTTGATCATGGACAACTTCGCGACCCACAAAACGGCTGCGGTCAAGCGGTGGATCACGGGTCATCCTGAGTATCACGTCCATTTCACCCCCGACGCCTCCGGTTGGCTGAAATAGGTCGAGCGATTCTTCGCCGAGATCACCGCCAAACGCATCCGACGCGGAGTCTTCCGCAGCGTGATCTCACTCGAAGAGGCGATCCAACACTAGCTCGAAGAGCACAACCCAATCCCCTAGTCATTCATCTGGACCGCCGACGTCAACAGCATTTTACAAAGAGTCGACGTGGTTTGTAGGCGAATCGGCGGCTTGGAACGCAAGCACGCATTCGTTGCTACTTGCCTTGCGAACCGATATGCTCAGGCTCGATGTTCAAGTAGGTCGAATGAAAGCCGTCGTAGAAGTCGAAGAATGGCTTGAGTTTAGCGCCGCCGTTCTGGAAGTGGAGCTTGGATCGATCACCCGAGAGTGATTCCCCTAGGTTGTCGACGTTGAGTGTGACCGATCTCCATGTGTTTCTCGCGCCGGATTCTTCCGCGGCCAGAAGCACGGGGCCGAAGAACAGGCTCGCGATATTGGGCTGATCCATGAGTGGCAGGAGGTGGAAGCTCATTGGGAGGTTTAGCTCAATCGCGTCGCCGTCGGTCCATTGCCGCTGTAGTTTGACATAGGTTCCAGGTGTGACCTCAATGTCTTGCTCTTCGTTATTGATTCGAACGGCAAAGCGGTCGTTCGCCCAGGCGGGCACACGGACGTAGATAGCAAAATCGCCACCGCCCTGGACTGTCAGCGTCGACCTGTCGGCAAACGGGAAGTTAGTGGACTGCGTGACTCCGACGCCGCGGGTCTGCCAGTCGAGCATGGACGAGACAAATAGGTTCACATACAGGGCGTCGTTCTGGGCGTTGGTGAAGTAGATGGAGTCTTGGAGCTTGGTCCCGCTTTCGATTGCGGTGCCATTGCAGCAGGTGAACCCGTTCATCCTAGCGTTGCCGAACGACTTCCTGGCGCCGGGGTTCAGCGGGACGTGATAGGTGTTGCCTGGGTTGTCATCGTCCACCGACGCGAGGATGTGGTTGTAGATTGCCCGCTCGTAGTAGTCCATGTAGCGAGCATTCTGATCAAACATGAAGAGCTGCCGGGCAAGCTTTAGCAGGTTGTAGGTCGCGCACGTTTCGTTCTGCCCGCCGTCGGATAGACCGTTGCGGAAGAGGGTGTCTGGCGCGGTCGTGAAGCACTCGGCGTTGTTGGGATTGCGGGCGCCGGCGACGCCGCCGATCGAGTACATGTAGCTCCGCTCACAGATGTCCCAGAAGTTGATGGCCACATCGTAGTAGGGGAATTCGCGGGCGGCGCGGTACGTTTCGAGGGCCCCAAGAATCTGGGGGATGTGCTGGTTGGCGTGGCGTCCCCGGATGGTGTCGACGTTCTTCGCCAGCCCGTGTTGGTGCTCGGCGTCACCAAAGAAGAACCGCGTGTTGTCGAAGAGCTTCGCTGTGTCGAGAAAGCGCTCATCCTCGGTGACGCGATACAGACGGGCCATGACTTCGTTCATGCCGCCGTACTCGCCAGCAATGTAGCTGTTCCACATACGGATCCGCGTTTTCTGGGGTAGCCTTTTCAGGCGTTGGTGCACCCATAGTCCCATCTGGCTGGCGACTTCGAGCGACTTTTCGTTGCCGCCGACCTCGTAGCAGTCGAGCAGGCCGGCCAGGATCTTGTGGAGGGTGTAGTAGGGCGCCCAAACCTGGTGGTTCCCGCCGCCGTACGTGGCGCCCTGCTCAAGCATGATGAATTGGTCGGGTGGGTAGCCGCTAATGAAGCCTTCGCCCCAGTTCCAGTAGTCGTTGCGGATACCGTTCTTGCTGAGGTCCGAGTCGAAGCCGCTCTTGCCCAGGCTTGGCGGCACCGTGGCGGGGTCGGCGTTGGACGGCCCGCCGTTGGATGCGGGCTCGCCAGACATTCCCGAGAGTTGATGGAGCACGCCGATTGTGTAATTCATCTTCTTCGCGAACTCGGCGTGGAGTTCGAGGTCGTAGGACGTGCTTGCGTACGCCTGCGCAAGTGCGGTGAGATAGTGGCCGGTAGCGTGCCCCCGCAGCCGAGTGGTCTGACTGTCCCACACGCCGAGCGGCCTGACGCCCGCTGGCTGCGTTTGTCCGAAGGCGTCGCGGAAGACGAACAGGAAGCGATCGGGATCTGTTTTCGCCAATCCGGACAGGAACGCGTCACGACGCCGCATGAAGAGGGTGGGCTCGCCATTCTTGTCTGGCGTCAGCACGACCTGCCCCAACGGGAAGGGACGCAGTGTGTGTGCTGGCCCGGTTGGATTGCGAGGCGCCTCGACGACGCGCACGGTTGCTTCTGGTGTAAACTCGGTCCCCGGAACCTTGCCTATCACTTTGTAACTGCCGGGGCTGGCGACCTCGCTGTTGTCCTGCGGAGCAGGCCAGATCACGCGGACGCTCGGCCCTGCGCTGCCGTTGTGGTAAACGCCGGCAATGTCGCGAGGTAGTCGAGGAAGCGTGCCGACGAGAGTCGTAACCTCGATGTTGTCCACTCCAGACAACCCTGTATGCAAGAGCCTTGGGCGGTCTTTTCGGTAGCCACGGTGACTATTCGGTCCACCTTCCTCGGCGCCCGTGAGCTCGTCGTCCGAAAGGGCATTGTGGTGGATTACGGCAACCTGTCGATCGGTCAGGGCGCTGCGGTACAGGCGGACATCGTACAGCTTCCCCCCGAGTCGCGGACCGTCTTCCACCAGCGAATTGCCTAGGTATAAATGGGCGGCGTCGGATTCCTTATTACCCAGCAACGACGCTAACGGAGTGTCGAAGTTATTCTGGCTGCCGACCCGCGCCCCGTCTGAGTAGAGGCTGATTGTTTTGCTGGCGGAGTCAACGACGACTGCGAGGTGCGCCCACTTGCGTGGTCGCACACGAAAGCTGGCAGGGCCACGCCGCGTCTTGCCTCCGCCCGAGGAAATGCGGACGCTGCACCCACCCTCGCGTTCGGCCCCCATTGGAACTAAACCTACCTGGTGCGCGGCGTCATTCCCGAGGTCGAAGAACCACTGCTCGGGAGTCTCTTCGCGGATCTTAACCCATCCGCAGATGCTGAAGCTTGTTGCGTCGCCGAACGTGGCTGCCGGGATGCGAATGAAGGCCCCTTCTGGTCCGCCAGGGAGTGAAAGCACCGTGCCGAAGGTGTCGTCGTCGACAAACTCGTGGCCGCCGCCTTCGGCGGTTGCCATCACGCCGTTGCGGGACCAGTCCTGCAGGCTACCATCCAGAACATAGCGGGCAACCAGAGCGGTTTCCCCGATCCCATCCAAGAATTGATCGCCGTCTTGGGCTTGTGTCTCATTCTGGGGCATTGCGGTTGCGACTGTAAACGCGAGTGAGCAGACGGCGGCGCGGCTGAGAATTGACATGATGGCGAGTGTTCGGTGCTTTAACGCGGTGAGAAATTGGCAAGATCAATCTTTGAGTTTTCGCAGCGAGAGTTATTGACAGAAGCGTTACCCGCACGAGGCGGGGGTTCATGGAGCCCAATTATCAACACGAGCGGGACGATTCGCTAGCGAGCAATAGGCATTCTACGCCTGGTCGAAAGGCACATTTGCTATTCAGCCGATGTGCAGATGACCTTGGCGACAACGTAGCCGGCTGCTTGGCCGGCAACCTTTCCTTTAACGGTAAACGAACCCGGTTGAGCGTAGGCCGTTAAAGGAACGCTTCGCCAATTGACAGCAGCTTGAATGGTTTCGCCGTCTTCGAACGCTAGTGAGACGGCCGCCGGTAGGTCCGGAGCCGTGCCGACCGTGGTGGTGGCTTGGACGCTTGGCAGTTCGACCGCTGGTAGTGCGGAGACCTCCCACTCCGAGACTGACACCGAGTGGTAGTACTCACCTTCCTTTTGCCCTTCGAAGGTCGCCCGCAGCGCGTCCGTGGTCAGGGGAGCGAAGCTGAAAGTGAGCCACCGGTCCGGCGCGGTTGGATAGTCCAGCCCTTTCAATTCCTGCCAGCTTCCGTTGCGTTCCCGGTACTCCAGCTTCCAGGAGGCGGGTGGGCGAATCCAATTAGGGTCCTGATGGAACTGGATTCCGACGCCGGAGATCCTGACGGGAGAGGGCCATTCGTACTGCACCCAATCCGATGAGTTGGACGACTCATTGCCGCGGTAGTTCCCCCACTGATCTGGCGGGAGCCGCACAACGGGCGGCCGGCCATCGTTGATCGCTCCAAGGCTCATTGGTGGTTGCTCTGTGTAAGAGGCAGAAACCGTCGCGTTTCGCGCGAGGTTACTCGTTAGCCGCATGGCCGGCGGGTCCGCAAAAGTCTGCGCTACTGGCTCAATTCGATCGCCGTCCCATTGTACTTCGTCGATGGCGACCGACCGTCGAAAGTGCCCGCCGGTGTCCGCGTCGCGGGTGTGGTAGGTGATCCACCAGCGACCACGGTGCTCAATGATAGATGGGTGCACGGTGGTGGCCGACGTGCCGCTGAGGATGATCCCTTGGTAGTCCCACGGGCCCGTAGGTTTAGACGCCGTCGCATAGGCAATGGCCGCTTGATAATTCGACGGAGTCCACTTGCTGCCGCCACGCTTCCAGTCGTAGGCGAGGTAGTAAGTTCCGCTGCGTTTGAAGACCCAGGGCGCTTCGAAAAATGCTTGCAGCCCCCGCATCGTGGTGATCTTCCCCTTCTTAGCGGTCATTGTCGCGTCAAGTTCCACGACCCGCGCAACCCCCCATGATCCCCAGTACAGGAAGACCTTCCCGTCTTCATCGGTAAGCACGTGGGGGTCGATGATTTCCGGGCCCCTTCGCGCATCGCCAAACACGTCGCGCCACGCTACAAGGGGCGTGCCGATCGGATCTTTCCACGGCCCAACCGGACCGTCCGCAACCGCCACGCCGATCGCCATCCGATTGGGCACGTCGGCGACCTTCGTTTCTACCGGCACGTACCAGTAGTACTTACCGTCCGGACCACGGGTGGCGTGCCCGGCGTAGGCGTTGTTGCCTGTGGCCCAACTGAACACTGCTTTGGGGTCGAGGTTGCTCTTGTAGAGTTCCCAGTCGCCAGTTGTGGGGTCGTCGGTGACGAACACACCGTAGTCGTGCATGACAAACCCGCCGACTTCTGGGGGCGGCTCATCATGGCCGGCGTAGATGTAGAGTTTCCCATCAACGGAGAGTGGCGCTGCGTCGGCCGAGAAGTAGCTGCCGTCCCCCAGGATGGGGTTGCCGTCGCTGTGGAAGGAAGTCCTCGGCTGCGGATTGGCGGCCTGCAGCGGGCCGCAATTCAGCAGGACTAGCAGTATTGGCAGTCGCTTCATGTGTCGCACCTTGCCAGTAAGGGGAAATGCGCCGCAAGAACGGTGGCGCCAAAAGGCTCTCACGTTCCGGCGAGGCGCCTGCTCGTATGTTTCCACACGCCGCGTTTTTCATTCCGCAGGCCGCTCGATTCTTTTCCTTGGGAATTGGCGGCGGTTGCAACAGCGAGTCTCTATGCGAACATCGGTTGTCAGCCCGCCGCCGCAGCCAGCTAGAACTTAAGTGGTGAAGTGAACCCGCCAATCTCAGCCGCTTTTCAACCGAAAGTGACCGTGGCAACGCAAACTACTCGAATCGCGTTTCTTGTCTCAATTCGAAGCTCTCAGTTGAATCGACAATGCCGCTGGTGGAGGTAGGTAGACCTCTCGCTACTTCGACCCCCTAGTTTCCGAGTGGTCTTCGCCGAAACGGTTTCTTGGAACCCAGCGGGTATTGTAGATCGCCTGCCAGTCGTTCTCTGGGTCCTGGTCCGGGGCGTCGCTGCCTGGGAACGGCGACACGTTGCGGTCGGGGAGTGAGTTGGGGTTCTCTTCCTTAATCCAGCCGTGATTGAAGAGCAGCAGGGTCCGTTGCTTGCCATCCGCGATTGCTGGCAGGTGAGAGGCGTCAAACTCGAGGGTAACGCCGTCACCAGAGTTGAGGATGGCGATCTGATCATCAACTGCGGTCAGCAGCGGGCTCACTTGACCGTAGCGAGTGCACCATCCCTCCAGTGACGTGAACCAGTGCGGCCGATTGCTTATGCGTGTGAGGTCCGGGACCTGAGGCCGATCGAGTGAGGGTTGCGGCAACGCCGCGAAGCCGTGCCAGTGTAGTTCGGCGTTCTTGACGGGTATAGCGCGGGCCGCGGCCGAGTCGGAGGAGACCGAATCAGCCAGCGCGATCTGGTCCCACCTGACCTCGAAGGACGTTGATAGTCGGAATCGCGTCGCGTTGGCAGGCAGCTTGCCCCGCAAATCACACACGATGCTCTTCGTGTTCCCCGTGGGGAATCCGATTGCGGAGTCGACAATATGGTACTCGCCCCCGTCGGCCGCGGCCTCCAGGATCGGCCAGAGGGGCGCCAGGTCGCTGCGCTGCGACGCGGCGATATTGGTGGACGAGTCTCCGAAGCGGAACCAGCCCGTCAGCACCAGACTTAGGTCTCGGTCCGTCGGGAGATCGCCAAAACTGAACTCAATTGCGTGGGGACGCGTGTACCCAACCGCCGGGTACTGCAGGAGTGAACCCGGGCTCGAGTAGACGCCATCAATCTTGGCGAGGATCGCGGTGCAGTCGACGCCGGTCGAGTCGACGGCACTCTGCACCGGCGTCAGAATCCGCACCAAGGCGAACCGCTCGCCTGTCGACGGGCTGGTCGTGGCTCTGTCGTAAGAAACCACCTTGCTCCCTGTTGGGTGATCGACGGCTAACAAATGCGCTGCGTCCAAGTAGACCGCTTCGCGCAGTTCGGAGGTGATCCGCAGCTTTACTCTCTGTTGGCTGTCGGCGAACTGTTGGATGGCGCCCAGCACATAGAGCTCGTCTGGATCCGGTGGCATCGGGACGCCCCTGGCGACCGACACATTCAGTGGGGCGGCGCCGAGCAGGTCCGTGACGAATTGCCAGGAGTTGTCCACCCAGGCGTACAAGAAGGGACAGCTGCTGGTGCGGACGAACTCAATAATTGTAATCCGGAGCGGCTCACCCGAGAGCGGCTTGCCAATCTCGTTGCGGGCAACGCCGTTGGGCCACAGCGTCTGAATAGCGTCGGCTTTGTCGATCGAATCAACTCCGATCTCGATTGGCAGCTCAGCTTGCGTCCAGCGGGAGGCGACGAATCGTTCCCGCTTGACCTGCACACGGACCCCGATTGAACTCGGGTGACCGGCGTAAGAACGTATCACCAGCTTGAGCTGCCGATTGGCAGTCGGGGTGGCGTTTTTGAGAACCGACGCGTCGCCGTCGCCGAACAGGGCTACGAGGTCGGTTTTGCCGTCGTTAGCGAAGTCGAGTGCCTGCAAACCTCGGTCACGGCAGACTTTCGGCAACGGGATGCGGGACGGCTGCGCGTCAAAGCGGCCTCCCAGGTTGCGCCACACGCAGACGGTGGGTTCACCTTCGACATTGCCGGCCGACGCCAGGTCCAGGCGCCCGTCGTTGTCGGCGTCGATGATCGCCGCCGCGTTGATGTTGGTTTGCAAGATCTCCAGCGTTTGAACGACCTCACCGCTAGCGTCGGCGATCACCACCTTATTCGGCGCGAAGAAGACGAGCTCGGGCAGGCCGTCGTTGTCGAGGTCGTCGGCGACTAGGACGTGCGCGTCCGGCCAGGTGGGGGCGGTTTCCGGTTCAGCGGCGAAGCCGCCCCCGTACGCGTTGCGGTATAGCCGGGGGCGATCACCGCCCACGACAATCAGGTCGGCTCCCAGGTTCACGCCGTCAAGGTCGACCGCTATGAAATCGTCGCACGGACCTACGTCCTTCAGCCCGAACTCCGATGTGGCGTTGACAAAAGTCTTGTCGCCGTTGTTCCGCCACACAGTGAGGCCTTCGGGGCCCCCGACACACAGGTCGATGTCGCCGTCGTGGTCGAGATCGGTCCATTTCGCCACGGTTCCCGTCGCATCCTTCAGCTTTGATTCGGTTGTCAGGTCGGTAAAGCCTAGGTCGGGCGTGTACCTGAAGAGACGTCCGCCGGCAGGCGTCACCAGCGCGATTTCGCTGAAGTCACCGACTTCGGGCTGAAGCTTGTTCCGAACTGGTGAGTCGACGATAGCGTTACCCACTGTCAGCGTTGCTGAATCCGGCTGCTCATCGAAGAGACGGTCGGTGTGCGCCAGTTCTTGGTAGCCCGAGTCGGCGCCCCACTCAAACGCAACGAGCTCTGACTCCGCGGTAAGTCCCGCGTACTGATAGACGCCGTCATCGCTCATCGACACCACGGCGAGCGCCAGTAACTCGGGAACGCCGGCTGGAGCAGATGCCTCCCATTTGAGGTCCACCGGCGCGCCACGTACCGCAGACGATTCAAGCTGAAGCATCGGCTCTGGCTTCGTGTATCGGCAGACCTCGAGGGCGAGGGCGTCCGCGGCGCCCTTCAGCTTTCGGATACGTTGGTAGTCACGCATGTAGCGGCGGAAATCGTCTGTCTTGCCCGCCTTTCGCGAGAACGCGGCAAGTTGGTACTGGGCGCCGCCGTGAATTGGGTCCAGGTCGGCAGTCTTCTCCAACTCGCCTACGGCCTCGTCCGTTTTGCCAGTTGCTGCGAGCGACAATGCGTACTGAAAGTGGAGCGTCGGCTCCTTGGGCGCGAGCTTCACTGCCTCGCGGAAATACTCAACCGCCTGTTCCGGCTGCGAGAGGCGATTGGCCGCGAGCCCACGGAGGTACACGATTCCGGCCGGGGGATTCGCTTCGCCCGCAGGCAGGGCAGTCAGTTGCTGATCTGCATCGGCGGGTTTGCCGCCAAGCAGGTAGGCCCTGGCGAGGTTTCGAAGAGCGGGCCCAGAGTCCGGGCGGAGCCGGACGGCCCGTTCGAGCGTTTCGATCGCGGCTCCGAATTCTGTGTTCTCGAGCTGGGCCATCGCGGTGTTGGCCAGCAATTCGAACGACGCCTCCTCGCGATCCACAGTAATTGCAGTGTTGACCGCCTCGACGCGTGCCTGTTGAGACTTTCCGTCTGGCCAGAAAACCGTCAGGCTTTCTACCTTAGTGTGGTAGCCAAGCCCGAAGAACGCCGACGACTCCGATTGCGCCAGGTAGCTGCGGGTTGGCATGAGGGTGCGTCTTTGCGTGACGCCGCCGGCAACGAGCTCAATTTTCGCTCCGATGCCATGAGGGTTGCCCGCCTGGCCGTGTAAGTTGACCCGCAACCAGTTTCCGCCGAGTCTCTGGTCGTTCCGCAGCACCAGGGGCGGGCCTTCCACCTGCGTGATGACCAAGTCCAAGTCGCCGTCGGCGTCGAAGTCGGCCGATGCCGTCGCCCGCCCCACAATTGGGATCGCGAGATCGCCAATTTCTTCGGGCGCGATCGGCGTAAGGACCGGCCCCGTTCTCGCGCCGGTGTTCCAAAGCAGTTGCGACTGCTGCTTGTAAGTCTGATCGGGCTGAACCTCGCTGATGGTTTCTTCAAGGTGCCCGTTAGCGTGCAGCATGTCGACCCTACCGTCGAGGTCGAAGTCCTCAAACTGCAGCCCGAAGGTAAGGCTGTTAAGGGTTGGCCAGCCGATGCCGGCTCCCACAGTCTCGTCGACGAAAAAGCAATCGGAGCCATCTTTCGCCGTGGTGAAGAGCTCGGTCATTTCGCCGGCGAAATTCGACACCGCAACGGAGAGTCGATTGTCGTTGTAGAGCCAGGCCGCATCGACGCCCATTCCGCTGGTCGAGACCCCCGCGGCGTTGAGGGCGAAGCCGCGTGCCTCGCCTACCTCCTGGAACTTTCCGTGCTGGTTGTGAAAGAGGAAATGGCGAACGGTGTCGTTCGCTACGAAAATGTCGAGCCAGCCATCGTTGTCAAAGTCGACGAAGGTGACCGCCAACGCCTTGCCAAGAGGGGTGCCAGATTCGGCGTTCGAGACGTGTATTCTTGCCTCTGCTGAAACGTCGGTGAATCTCCCGGCGTCATTCCGGTAGAGGAAACTGTGAGTGCCGTCGAAGTTTCCCGGGTGGGCGTAGGAGAGCCCTGTCCCTGGCACCCGCACCGTAGCGGCCTGATCACGCGTCCTGTCCCAAGCCACGTAGCTGCAGACGAACAGATCGAGGTCGCCGTCGTTGTCGTAGTCGAAGAACCCGGCACTGGTGGTCCACACATCGGCGTCCCCCAGGCCGCTGGCGGCGCCGCCAACCTCGGCGAAGACGCCGCCGTTGTTGCGATACAAATGGTCTGGTCCAACCGCGGTTACGTAGAGGTCGTCGTCGCCGTCGCCGTCGTAGTCGCCGATGGCGACTCCCTGGCCGTAGAAGTCTGCCACTAGGTTGGCAGCGTCGGTCACGTCGGTGAAGGCGCCATTGTTGTTCTGGTATAACTGCATGGCGCCGCTACCCGGTTGAGACTCAGTCGTTTCGTCCCACGGCCACGCTTTGCCGCTAATCAGTAGCAGATCTGGGTCGCCGTCGTTGTCGTAGTCGATCCAGCCACACCCGGAGCCACCGGACTCTGGCAGCATCTTCTCCCCGGTGGCGCCCCCCCTGTGAATAAAATCGACGCCACTCGACACCGAGACGTTGGTGAATGGAATGCTGGGGGTTGCGTCCGGAGCCGCGGACGGTTCCTCTTCCCGGTCGGGCGGATCGTTCTCAAACGGCCCGTTCTCTACTTGGGAGGCCTGCGGGCGGGAGCGAATGGTTGTTGCTAGCACCACTGCGGCCACAGCCGCGGCCCCTACTACAATGGCTAGCCATTTTGTCGACTTTGAGTTTGGCCTGCTCATTGTGCACCGCTCCCGCTCGTCAGTTGTTGGCGCGTTCCTTCAACTAGGCGTTGCTGCACGTCCTGCAGATCTTGCGACCAGGGACTTGCCTGCTCAATTCGACCGCAAACGCTGATGACGTGCTCGTCAGCAAAACGCCGACCAACGACCTGCATGCCTACTGGGAGGCCGCCCGCTGATAGCCCAGCAGGGATCGACGCAGCCGGATGGCCCGTGAAGTTGAAGGGGTGGGTCAGGCACCACCCAATCAATCGCTCCACGGGTCTTCCCGCGACCGTCGCGGGACCGAGAGTGGCCCCGTCATTGCCGTTCGGCTCCGGCAACGCGCCCACCGTTGGGGTAAGCAGGACATCGTAGTTGGTGAAGACCGATCGAAGCGACTGCCAGACAAGCGTCCGCTGCCTATCGTCGCGAGAGGCCTGCAATGCGGTTTCGGAACGCGCGGATGCGACCATAGCGTGGATCTGTTCCGGGATATCATCTGGACGCTCCCTGAGCAGATCTACCCCAGATGCCTCCATCGCGTCAAACATCCCAAGGTAGAGTCGGCCTACCTGTCGAACCCAAAGATCGGCCAGCTCTGCTTGGTCGAGCGGAAGTCGGAAGTCGACGGCTTCCACATTCAAGCCTGATTGAGAGAGTTTCCACACAGTTCGTGCGACGCAGTCGCGGACCTCCGGCTCGACGGCAAACACGCCCATGTCAGGGCTGAAAGCGATCTTAAGCTTGGACGGATCGGACTGCACCGCGCTCGGCAGGTCCATGCCATCGATCGGCAAGCTGAACGGGTCCCCGGGGTGGGGTCCCGACATCACCTGGGCCATAAGTGCGGCGTCTCTTACGGTGGCGGCGAGCGGACCCGCGTGGACAAACGGCGAGGTAGTCCCAAACGCGTTTGGGCCGCCGGTATTGGGAACCCGGCCGTAGGTCGCCTTGAAGCCGACGACCCCGCACCACGCGGCTGGGATCCGAATTGAGCCTCCTGCGTCCGATCCCTGCGCAAGCGGGACCATGCCCGCGGCGACGGCGGCGGCGCTGCCGCCAGACGATCCCCCCGCATTCCGGGCGAGATCAAATGGCGTCGACGTCGGACCGTACAGCAGGTTATCGGTAATCCCTTTGTGACCAAACTCAGGCGTGTTCGTCTTGCCGACGATGATCGCGCCCGCGTCTTCTAGTCGCTGTATGTGGGCGGAGGTTTCACTGGCGACGAACGCCGCCATCGCCCGGCACCCGAATGTGTTGCCGACGCCCGCTTTAAAATCGAACAAGTCTTTGGCGAGCAATGGGATTCCATGAAGCGGCCCGCGCCAATGGTTGGTATGCGCATGGCGGTCGAGTTCAACCGCGTTTTCGAGCGCTTGTTCGAACAGCGGCAGCACCACGGCGTTGACCACCGGGTCAAGAAGCTCGATTCGAGCGATCGCCTCTCGAGTTGCTTCGAGGGCAGACACACTGCGGGAACGCAATCGTCGAGCTAGCTCAGTAGCATCCATGAGAAACAGTCTACTCCGTCGTTAGGCGGTGGTTCCCGCCTCGATCTGCGGTTAAGCCGATGATGATGCTGGCAGTTAATGTAATCAAGGGCGGCAGACATCGGGGGAGATAACGGCGCAGCGCGGCGTCTCAGAACACCCCGATCAACGGCTCCGGGAAATAATTGACGTTGTGCACAAGATTAGTTATTCTGTCCAGCGTCAATTGGAAGAATTGGTCAGATATCCGGCCAGTGTGTCCTTCGCCGAATACCCGTTTGGAATAGAGCAGCGTTACGCCGCGGGCCCGCCAGCCATGGCCTTTCACGGTCAATTCGGCTGTTGTGGGGGGCTATTCATCGGCGTAGTCTCTGAGTCGTGAGCTGCTGGGAGCATACATGTTCAGAGGCGAGAGACTTGCGAACCGGCGGGCCGCTGGGAGGTCCGGCTGGTTTGAACCATTGGAACCACGAGTGTTGCTGGCTGGGGACCCGGTGGCCGAGTGGCGGTTTGACTCCACCGCCGGCACGGTCCTCGTCGACTCTGCCGGGACCGCCGACGGCGTTGTGACTGGCTCGTCTGTCTACAATCCAACTGCAAGCGGTCTCGTAAACGTGATGCCGGTGTGGACCGCCTCCAATCCGACCCAATGGGGCGGCGGTACGCAGAATGGCGCCTTGCGTCTGTTCAGCGACACTGACGGGGCCATCGTTGACGCCAGCGACGCCCCGCCCTTCACCTCAGTCAGCTTTTGGTTCAAGGCGGATACGACCAACCCTACTCGTTACAACTCTACTAACGCGAACGGTGGCAGCACGAGCGGCACGCCGGTCGCCATGCCGCTCTTCGAATCGGGCTCCAGCACCAGCGGCGTCAGCATCTACCTCTATAACGACCGGCTCTACGTCGGCGCGTGGAACTCCAGCATCCCTGGCTGGTCCAGCGGTTCGTGGCTTTATACCGCACAGCACGCGGTCGTGGCCGGGCGTTGGCACCACGTTGTGCTATCAATCGACCCCAGTAGTTCGCCGCAGGCAGGAGGCATGGTGGGATACCTGGACGCCGCCGCGTTCGGCGCAGCCAGCGGCGCCACGGTTGCGGGCAACGCTTCTCTAGCGTTTGGCCGAGCCGACGGGTCCACGCGGTTCTTGCTGGGAACGGGCGGAAGCTCGGTGCCTGGCAACAGTTCCCCCAGCAGCGGCAACCATCGCGGGTTTGCTGGGTACTTGGACGAAGCCCGCCTTTACGACGAGCCGCTCTCCGCGGCAGAAGTACTAGAGATTTACGAAGCTACCGGCCCCGCCGAGGCAGAGGAAGCGTGGTTGATCCGCGACTCGGGCCGGGCCGCTGTGATCGGCCGCTTTCGATTTTCCGGCCAGCTCGCCAGCGAGCACTTTGTCTTCAAATGGGGCCCGGACCTGCCCAGTGCGATGCAGCCGGTCACGACTTACATCCAGCAGAACCTCAACCGTCTGGAGATGGCCTGGGACATCATCGTCGACCAGGCCGGTATGGCGGCGCCGTCGGCTCGCGATGGCGTTAACTACAAGATAAACGCGTACATTCTAGACACCGGGTTGTGGTGGGTGGACGCCAACGGCGGGACGTTCTCCGGCGCGTACGCGGGTCCGGACCCGACCGGGTTTTCCGCGCTGTATGTCTCGCCTTGGGCCCTGGCCCAGCACCAGAGCCCGAGGAGCATCTACGTAGAACCCTGGGGCCAGGTGGCCAACACGACCACCACGCCGCACGAGTTTACCCACGTGCTTCAGAGCGAGTCTGGCGGATTTGGGGCGAGCGACTACTCCGGACCTTTCTACGAGGCCCACGCCAATTTCGGCGCGTCGCTGGTAGACGCCTACGACACAGGCAACTATCGGGCAGAAATCACCGCTCGGAGCTCAATCAACGGCCGTTACGGCGAACGGCGGCACCGCTACTCCATGGCGACCGATTTCCGTTACCAGGCTCACCCATTCCTTAACTACCTGACCGAGCTCACTGGCTTCGGCGACTCGTTCGTGACGTCCGGCCTGTGGTCAGACCCCGACGCCCAGGGGGCCGGTAAAGACCCGTGGCAGGTGCTACGGAACAACTTTGCTTCCGACGAAGAGTTTGCGAGGATTTACGCCGAGTATGTCGCCAGCAGCGTCACCTACAAGACCTTGTACGGCGGGGCCTTGTTGTCGGGGCTGCCGGCGATTCCAACTCACGACACCGAGCAGCGACTGTTCCGCACCTACCTCGAGCCCGTGGCCTCGAGCCCAGGGTGGTTCCAAGTCCCCGAGCAGGACGCCCCAGAGCAGTACGGTTCCAACATCATCAGGCTCAGCCCGGTTGACCGGGTAGCCGGCCAGGCGCACGTGGTAGAAGTTGATTTAGACGGGTACGTTCTGCCCGGTCAGTCGAGCGGGGTGTACGCCACGCTGGTGGCGATTAGGGGAACGGGGTCATCGGTTGAGGAACGCTACAGCAATTCCTGGCAGGGCGGCAAGATGGTCTTCACGCTGCAGCCCGACGAGACCGACCTGTACCTCGCTGTGACGGCGATCCCGTCGGTTCACAAGAACTACATCTGGTCACACCCGTTCCACCCGGCCGGGAACATTGGTTACGGGCTTGATCGGTTCCCCTACCGCGTTTCATTCGACGGCGTGGCGCCCGCTCGGTCGGAGGATGCCGGGGAACGCCCGGCGCCGAGCGGCAACGCGGTTCGGCATATCAACCCGGACGGTTCAGTCGGGGGGTGGAAGACCGTAGCGGTTGCTTCGACGGTGTATCTGGGACCGAACGTCTGGGTAACCGGCGGCCTGCTCCGCGAGAACGCCCGAATCGAGGACTATGCGACCATCACCGGCGGGTTGATTGCAGGCGACGCGCTCGTCTACGGCCACGCCACGGTGACCTCGGGCAGCGTACGCGAGAACGCGAGCATAGGCGATTACGCGACGATCTCCGGAGGCGCGGTTTCTGGAGACGCGCAAGTCACGGGCGACGCGCTGGTCCTGGGCGGGCAGATTCGCGGCCAGGCGTTGGTGACCGACTACGCCACCATCCTCGGCGGCAACACCGTGGTTGCCGGCCAGACGGTTGTGAAAGGGTATGGCGTCGTCGACAACGCCGACATGCAGGGTAACGCCCTGGTCATGTCATCGGGGTTGGCGGCGGGCACAGGGTTGGTGACCGACCGAGGGGTCCAGTTCAATGGGGAGCCTTCAGCCCAGGAGGCGCCCCTTGTGAACACACAGTACAACAACCTGTTTGCACGCTACACATTCGACACGCAGGACGACAACGTCGTTTGGGACGCCTTCAACACCACCTACGGCTGGATGAGCAGCACGCCAGCAAGCTGGTCGGCGCCGTCGGGAGTAAGCGGTTTGTCGGGCGTACTCGGATTCGGCGGCGACGATCAGTATGTCGAGCTGTCGACGGAGCTGGTTTCGCTCAACGATCAGACGATCCAACTCTGGGCGCGTTGGGACGGCTCGGGCGATGTCGATCAGAAGCTGTTCGAATTCGCACGGAACGCAGGCAATTACCTGTACCTCCAGCCGACTTCGGCCCAGGGGGGCGTAAAGCTTGAGATCGCGGTGGACGGCGTGGTAAGGACGCTATACGCCGTCGAGCCGCTGACGCCCGGCGAGTGGCAGCACGTCGCGGTTACTTTCGAGGACGACAAGGCAACCCTGTGGGTAAACGGTGCGGCGGTGGCTGCCAAGACCTCGGTCACCATGGACCCGCACCAGGTCCGCGCAACCTCGGCCTTGCTCGGTCGGGGGTTGGCAGCGGGGAGTGGCTTCAGGGGCGAAGTCGACAATGTCTTGGTCTATTCCGATGCGAGGACCGGCGCTGAGCTTCTCACCGATGTCCGACAGGTCTTAGGGGGCTCCTACACGCCTGGCGTTGCGGCGGAAATCGACCACGACCCGGGCGACTACAACCGAGACGGTCGCGTTGACGCGGCTGACTACTCCCAGTGGCGCGATCAGGGGGGCGCCGTGGTCGATCACCGCGGCGCTGGGGCCGACGGCGACTACAGCGGAGTCGTCGACGCGGGCGACTACGCCGTGTGGCGGTCGCACTTCGGCGTGACGACACCGGAGGGGCAAGGTGTGATGCCGGAAACGGACAACGAGTTGCTGGTCGCTCACTACAAGTTTGATGGAGACGCTTCGGACAGCGTCCAGCAGAACGACGCGGCGACCTCAGGTGGACCCGGCTACACTAGTGGGGTGGATGGCCTGGCTATCGACCTTGACGGCGTAAACGACGTTGTGACGCTGCCGTCGGACATCGCCGACCACGACGATATCACGGTGGCCACGTGGGTCTACTGGGACGGGGGCGGCGTCTGGCAACGCATCTTCGACTTCGGGAATGGTACGAACGAGTACATGTTCCTGACGCCGGCAGCCGGCGGCGGGACATCGATGAGGTTCGCGATCACGGTCGGGAGCAATGGGGCCGAGCAGGTGTTGGAGGCGCCCGCCATCGCGCCCGGAGTTTGGACGCACGTTGCGGTCACGCTGGAGGGCGATCTTGGCATGCTCTATGTCAACGGCGCCGTCGCCGACGCCGACACTGTTACCCTGAACCCCAGTAGCTTCGCACCAGCCTTCAACTACATCGGAGAGAGTCAGTGGCCGGACCCCTTGTTTAACGGACGCATTGATGACTTTCGAATCTACAACTACGCCCTGTCAGGCGGTGAAGTTGGGGCCTTGGCCGCGGCTGCCCCCGCAGCCGCCCAGACCGCTGACGGCCAGCAGAATTCACTGCTTGCCCTATTAGCCGGACCGACGATCGATTTGGCCTACGAGGTAGTGGATGCGGCATTCGAGTCTCCGGTCCCACCGGTTGACCCACCCGGAGGCGAGTACTTGGCGTCGCTTACTATTGAGATCCAGCGGCGGCGGCAGCTACTGATCCTGGCAGGCCGCCCCGCGTCCCAACACGATGCGTACTTTGAAGAATCACTTGAGCCGGACGAAGGCTCGACTCTAGAGAATCCTGTTTTGGGCAGCGTCTTTCAACGCTGATCAGATTCAACAAGCCCGCGTAGGGAAAGACAGATGAAAACGGCAAGATTTCAGATCGCTCTTGGCGTGGCAGTTGCGCTGCTTGTGGTGATGCCTTCCCCTGCGGCGAAGGCCCAGGTGCAGTCCGTTTCAGACGCGCCCAACCTGGCCTTGGTCGCCGAGCCGAGCGCCTCGTACACGTCGGGCGACACCAAGGTCACAGCCCTGAACGACGGCGCCCTGCCCGGCAGGTCCGCCGATCTGCGTCACGGCAGCTACGGAAACTGGAACCGCACCGGCACCCAGTGGGTTCAGTACGAATGGCCCAAGGCGATCTCCACCGACAAGATCGCGGTCTACTGGTGGGCCGACGGGCAAGGAGTTCACCCGCCAAAGGCGAGCCGCCTGCTCTACTGGGACGGCGGCGAGTTTGCCCCCGTGCCCGGCGCCCAGCGCGTTGGCGTTGAGAAAGACCGTTTCAATAGGGTGGGCTTTGACCCGATTGAGACCACCAAGCTCCGCCTCGAGATCGACTCGGACGACGCCGGCAACTCGACGGGCGTGCTGGAGTGGCGTGTGCTGGACAGCGGCGACTCGCCACAATTCCCGCCGATGGTTCAGGGGGACGTCGACCGCATCGTGATGCTGGGCGGCAAGACCTACCTGTCCGCCAAAGTAAAGACCCTAGGTCATGACGTTCCGAAGGTGCACTGGACAAAGGTGTCCGGCCCAGGTGAAGTGGATTTTGCCGATCCGGACGCGGCCGAAACCACCGCGACCTTCTCGGAGGTTGGGGAGTATGTGCTGAAGCTGGTCGCGGGCGAGGGAGAGCTGACGGATTCGGCCGAGGTGAACGTCGGGGTTGAGAACCCGCCGCCTTCTACTCCGTTGGGAGTGGTCTATACCAAGCGTTACAAGATCGACAGCCCTCTTTGGAATGCGCGTGCGAAGGCGATCATCTGCGACTGGATCCCGCATTGCGTTGAGCGAATCGACCGCCCGGATCTCCCCGAAGGCGGCATCAACAACTTTGAGGAGGCAGCCAAGAAGCTCGCCGGCCAGCCGGCAGAGCGGCACCAGGGGTACGTTTTCGCCAACGCCTGGGTGCACCAGACGGTGGAGTCGATCTGCATCGCGTTGATGGTCGATCCGCAAGGCGACGAAGAGCTCGCCGCCACGCAGGAAGAGCTTAAGGCGACGCTCGAGGACTGGATCCCCAAGATCCTCGCGGCCCAGGAGCCCGATGGTTACCTGCAGACCGCTTTCACTCTCAACGACCAGATGAACCGCTGGACACCCGAGAACCGCACGGGGCACGAGGGGTACACCGCCGGCTACTTCATTGAATCGGCTATCAACCACTACACGCTGACCAACGGCACAGACCGCAGACTCTACGACGCCGCCAAGAAGTTGGCCGACTGCTGGGTCGCAAACGTCGGTCCCGAGGAAGGAAAGCAGCCGTGGTACGACGAACACCAGCAGATGGAACAGGGCCTCGTGCGTTTTGGCCGCTTTGTGAATGACATGGAGGGTGATGGCGCCGGCGACGACTACATCGCGCTCGCCAAGTTCCTGCTCGACTGCCGTGGCGGCGGCGAGCACGGCGCTGAGTACGACCAGAGCCACGTTCCCGTGCAGCAGCAGTACGAGGCGGTCGGCCACGCCGTCCGCGCTGTCTATTCCTACTCCGGCATGGCGGACGTCGCCACCGAGACCGGCGACCTCGAGTACCGCTCGGCCGTGATGTCGCTCTGGGACAACATCGTCAACAAGAAGTACTACGTCACCGGCGGCCTCGGCAGCGGCGAGACCTCCGAGGGCTTCGGTCCCAACTACTCGCTCCGCAACAACTCGTACTGCGAGTCCTGCTCCAGCTGTGGGCAGATCTTCTTCCAGTACAAGATGAACCTTTCTTACCACGACGCCAAGTACGTCGACCTCTACGAGGAAACCTTCTACAACGCTCTGCTCGGCTCGCTCGACCTGGCGGCCGAGAACTTCTACTACACCAACGCGCTCTCCTCCGGCTCGCCACGCTACCCCTGGCACGCCTGCCCGTGCTGCGTCGGCAACATCCCCCGCACCCTGCTGATGCTCCCGACTTGGACCTACGTCAAGGACGACGAGGGCGTCTACGTGAACCTGTTCATCGGCAGCACGATCCTGGTGGAAAACGTCGGCGGCATGGACGTCGAAATGGTCCAGGAGACCGACTACCCCTGGAGCGGCGACGTCAAAATCACCGTGAACCCCGCGGAGGAGCGGGAGTTCGCGGTCCGCGTGCGTTCGCCCCAGCGGAGCGTCAGCACGCTGTACTCCAGCACCCCCGAGGCCGACGGCATCGCGTCGGTTGCCGTGAACGGCGAGCCGGTCGACGCCGAGGTCGAAGGGGGCTACCTGGTGATCCGCCGCGAGTGGAAGAAGGGTGACACGATCGCCCTCGAGTTGCCAATGACCCCGCAGCGGGTCAAGTGCGTCGACCTGGTCGAGGCCAACCGCGGCCGCGTCGCGCTCCGCTACGGACCGCTGGTCTACAACATCGAGGCCGTCGACGGCAACGACCTCGACGGCGTCCTCCCGCCCGAGGCCGAGCTCACCACCGAGTGGCGCCCTGACCTGTTGGGCGGCGTGCTCGTGATCAAGGGCGAGTTCGCCGACGGCTCGCCGCTCGTGGCGATTCCCAACTACGCCCGTAACAACCGCTACCCGGAGGGGGTCCGCGGCCGCCGCGGGCCGAGCTCGATCGTCTGGATCCGCGACCGTTAGCCGGCCGTGGCGGGCGTTGCTAGCTCATGAGGCAACCTCCTGGGGTCTGGCTGTCAGTCCGGGTTCAGTCCGAATTATCGAGCGGAGGGGACAAAACCCCCGCGGGTCTCCTCTCCGGTAGTTGGCTTAACGTTTGTATCGCAGGGGATTCTGGGCCCCGGCGGGAATCGGCCCGTCGGGTTTTGTCCGCCGTTTTGTCCGCCGCCGTCGGGCGTCGTTCGCAGGCTTTGCTGCGGGAGGGGGCTCCGAACCCGATCTTGCTCGCAAGGGCAGAATCGGCCTCGGAGAGGCCTGCCACAGGTCGCCAGTAGGGGCGCCAGGAAGGTATTCTCTGCCACGCAATCGGGCGGACAATACCCAAGCCCTAACGGCCCCATCCGCCAACCGACCGCGCAGCAGCCCTCGCCGGATGGCGCTCTCGTGAGCGCCGCCGTGCAGAGAAAACGCAGGTCGGTACTACGCTCTATTGGATCACAGCCACTGGCCCATTGCCACAAGAATCCGGGCCACGACAGCCCGCCGAGCAGGGCGGTCTCTTAAGAGCAAACATACTTGCGACCCTAAAACCGCTCGAGCGAGTACGGCGCCGGGTCGATGTGCGGCGTCGTGCCGGTTGCCAGTTCGCTGACCAGCTTGCCGGTGCCGGTCATGGTCGACATGCCAATCATGCCGTGGCCGGCGGCGACGATCACGTTCCGCAGCTTGGGCGCCGGACCGATGCAGGGGATCTCGTCGTAGGTCATGGGGCGCCAGCCGAACCACTCTTCCTGGACGGGGCCGATGGGCGCTTCGACGAAGTGCTCGGCGGCGGCCCGCTTGAAGAGCTCGATCCGCCGCTGGTTGATGCTGCGGTCGTAGCCGACGAACTCCATCGTCGAGCCGATCCGCAGGCCCGACGCCCACGGGGTCACGGCCACGTGCGACTCCTCGAGGATCATCGGCGTCACCGGCCCGTTGTCTTGGCGGGGCATCGTGATCGAGTAGCCCTTGCCCGGCTGGATCGGGAGCTTGCAGCCGAGCTGCGCGGCGAAGTGCGGCGCCTCGGCGCCGATGGTCAGCACGAAGGTCTTGGCCTGCATCGCGCCTGCCGAGGTGTCGAGGCTCGTCGCTTCGCCCTGGGCGCCGTGGAACCGCTCGACCCGGACGCCCTCGACTAGCTCGACGCCCAGGTCGGTCAGCAGTCCGCGCATCGCAGAGATCAGCCGGTCGGGCCGCAGGTGGGCGTCGGTTGGGCAGTGCCAGCCGCCGGCCAGCTCGGGCTTGAGGGCCGGTTCGAGCTCGGTGAGCCGCTCGCCTTCGTAGGCGTCGAAGCGGACGCCGAATTCCCGCTTCGCGATCTCGACGCTGTGGCCGTACTCGTCGAACTCCTTGACCGACTTGAACACGAACAGCAGGCCGCGGTCGTCCCACTCGACGTCGATCGGCTCGCTGGCGAGCAGCTCGCGATAGAGCGTCATCGACGAGGCGAGCAGCGCGTTGCGGGCGACGGCCGCCTGCATCATCGGCCCGGTGCGGCAGCGGCCGGCGAACTTGGCGAGCCAGGACCAGAGGCCGGGGTCGAGCCGCGGCTTGATGTACAGCGCCGCGTCCGGGTTGAACGCTGAGCCGATTGTCTTGGCGACCGCCCCGGGCGCCGTGAGCGGCATCGCGTGGCTGGGGCAGATGTAGCCGCAGTTGCCGTGCGAGCAGGCGGCGCCGATCTGGTCGGCCTCAACAACGCGGACCTTCAGCCCCTGCTTGGCCAGGTAGTAGGCGGAGCCGCAGCCGATGGCTCCGCCGCCAACAACGATCGCGTCGAGCGTGTCAGGCATGATCGTTTGGCCCGGCGGGGAGGATGCCGTGCCGGAAGGGGTCTTCGGGATGGAACAGCAGACGCGTGTCGCCGTTGACGTACGCCGTGCCGGTGATGGTGGGGATCACCCCGCCATCGACGCTCCGGTACTGCCCGCGGAACACGCCCCCGACGATCGATTCTTGCCGCCACGTGTCGCCCTCCGCCAGGGCGCCGTCGGCCGCCAGGCAGGCGAGCTTGGCGCTGGTGCCGGTGCCGCACGGCGAGCGGTCGTACTGCTCGCCCGGGCAGAGCACAAAGTTCTTGGCGTTGGCTTTCACGGGATCGGAGGGCGGCCCGATCAGCTCGACGTGGTCGATTTCTGCCCCACCTTCACCGGTGATCCCTTGTTCCCTCAGGGCGCGGCGTATTCGGGAGGTGATGGAGGTTAGCTCCGCGTGGTCGTCCAGCCGCAGCCGCCGTTCGGTCTTTGTGAAGAAGAACCAGTTGCCGCCGTAGGCGACCTCGCCCCGGACCTTCCCGAGCCCCTCGACGCTCACCTCGACGTCGTGCGCCCAGCGGTAGCTGCGGACGTTCTCGATGCTGGCCTCACCGTTGGCAGAGAGCTCGATGGAGATGTCCCCGACGGGCGTCTCAATACAATGCCGACCGGGACGGATGCGGTCGAGGTAGGCGAGCGTCGCCACGACGCCGATGGCGCCGTGGCCGCACATGCCGAGGTAGCCGGCGTTGTTGAAGAACAGCACGCCGGCAACCGCCGCGGGCGAGACTGGCGGCTGGAGCAGGGCGCCGACCATTGCTTCGCTCCCGCGCGGCTCCAGCACCAGGGACGTCCGCAGCCAGTCGGCCTCGGCCCGCATCCGCTGGAGACGCGAGCGCATGTCGCCGCTTCCCAGATTGGGCGCGCCCTCGGCCACAACACGGGTGGGCTCGCCAGCCGTGTGCGAGTCGATCACTCGCAGCGTTCCCGACGGGTAGGTGTTGTCTGTCATCGGCGGGGCAGAACCAAGTGCTATTCGGCGAACAGGTCGGGTCGGAGTTGTGTCAGACCCGGCTCTCTCATCAACTCGGTCACCGCGTCCAGGTCGTGGGGGCACTGGGGGGTCAGGTTGTCGATCCCCGTGTCGGTGACGACCACGGTGTCTTCTACCCGGATGTAGAGTTTCTCTTCCCGAACCCACAGTTGCGGGTCGAGGGCGAAGACCACGCCGGGTTCAAGCGGTACTGTTTGATAGCCGCTTGAGTCGTGCACCGCCATCCCCACTTCGTGCGTCAGCGGGTTGCAGGTTGTGAGCAGGTCGCGGACGCCCTGCTCGAACGAGGGCCGCGACCAGCGGACACGCGAGAGGATCGGGGCCATCTTGGCTTCGACCTCGCCGCGGAGGCTATCCCAGGTCATGCCCGGGCGGACGATATCGAGCAGCAGCAGCTGGTAGTCGACCACAAAGCCGTACAGCTCGCGCTGCCACGGCTCGTACTGGCCGCTGACCGGCCACATGCGGCCGATGTCGCTGGTGTAGCACGCGGCGTCCGGTGCATAGTCCATCAGCACCAGCTCGCCTGCCTCGAGGCGGCAGTTGTTGCGGTAGTAGTGGATGTTCCAGATGTTGTCGCCGCTGGCGATGATAGGCCTGTAACCGCCGCCGCCCGCGCCATTGAGCAGATAGACGTACTCGGCGACCGCCCTCAGCTGCCCCTCAACCATGCCGGGCGCCGTGCACCGCATGGCCTCGCTGACCGCCAACGCGGTCAAACGCCCAGTGCGACGCATTTGATCGACCTCGGCGGCGCTCTTGATACGCCGCAGGTTTCCTAGAATCGGAGACAGGTCGCACAGCTCCGCGGAGGGACAAAGTTCGCCGAGCTTTTGTGGCAAGGTGGCAGGCTCCCCGCGCCACGGGTCTTGGGACCACATCTTTGCTCTAACACGCAGGGTGTCCTGGCAGGCCTGCAAACCTTCTTGAGGCAGGTGCGGCGCGAACAAATGGCTGGCCGACTTTAGCTCGTCGGCTAGCGCCCCAAGCGGCTTCACGTCGTCGCAGCCGGTGAGGCGCAGCGTTTCTTCTGGGAACGTGACAGCAAGTTCGGCGCCTTCGAGCTCAGCCAAGCGTTCGTCGGTCGGCAGCAGGAAGAGCACGCTCCGCCCGGTCTTGCCGTGGATGGTCAGGTAGGCGTGCGGGCACTCCACGCCAGTGAGATAGAAGAAGTCGTTGTACTGCCGGAACAGGTCGAATGCGCCGGTGGCTGGGGCGCCCTGCAGCACCGCCACTCCGTCTCCGATCGCAGCCGAAACCGCCGCGCGTCGACGCGCGAACTCCGCGGGCGGGAAGACTTCCTGATAGTGCAGTTTGACCGGTGAACTCATTGTGGGGCGCGGGCGATGGGTTGGCTGTTGGCGGGTCTGGGATCAGACGGGCCCGCGGAATTTCTTGACATTGTGTGCAAAGTGTAATATACCGAGGCCTCCCACTAGCGCCGAGAGCCGATCCGTGAAGTTGATCCTAAGTGAGAATCCGGCCCTCCGCCTCTCGACGCTGTGCGTCCTCTATGCGGCCCAAGGCATCCCCGACGGATTCGTGCGGATCGCGCTCAAGACCCACATGATCTCGGAAGGAGTGTCGACGCAGTCGATCGGCGCCGTAATCCAGATGGTGAGCTGGCCTTGGGCGCTGAAGTGGATTTGGGGCCCTTTTATCGATCGCTACGGCTATCTCCCTATGGGGCGCCGCCGCCCGTGGATTCTCGCAGCTCAGATGGGCATGGCGCTCGCATTGTGCTCCATGCTGTTCGTCCCTGACCTCACCGCCAGCATTGGGATGATTGCCGCGATGGTGCTGCTGGTGAACATCTTCGCTTCGCTCCAAGACGTGTCGGTTGATGCATTGGCGATCGACCTGCTGCCGCCTGAGGAACGGGGCATGGCGAATGGGTTTATGTACGGATCTAGCTACGCCGGCACGTTCATTGGCGGCGCGGTGCTGGGGTGGTGCATCCTGCACTACGGCTTCTCGACGGCGATTGCGACTCAGGTGACATTGCTGTTGCTGATCGCCACGGCGCCGTTTCTCTGCCGCGAGCGGCGCGGCGATTTGTTGGTTCCCGGGCCCGCTGATCACCACCACTCTCGCAGTGAAGATGTTGCGCACCCTTCCTCCTTGCGGCAGCTATTCGGAATGCTGATCAGGGCGTTCTCACTGCGGTCGACGGTGCTGGCCGCCGCGCTGGCGATTGGATCCCTGGTGACCGTCAACTCCCACTTAGTGTTCTGGCCGGTGCACCTTCAGCGGGAGCTGGGCTGGTCCAGCGGGCAGTGGCTTAACCTGGAAGGAAACCTTGCCGTCTGGTGCGGCCTGGGAGGGTCGCTCGCGGGCGGGCTGGTCGCATCGGTGTTCGGCCCGAAGAGGACAGTTGTGCTGAGCCTTGGCTGCATGGCTGCGTGCTGGCTGGCCTACTATTTTGTCGCGGACCACTGGACCAATCATTCGCTGCTGACAGGTCTGTTCCTAGCGGAGTCGACGGCGGCTGCGTTCCTCCAGGTCTCGATGTTCGCTCTGTTCATGGGGCTCTGCTGGTCGCCGATTGCGGCTACTCAGTTCACCGCTTACATGGCAATGCTGAATCTTTCCAACGGCTTGGGGGCTCGGTTCGCCGGGTCGATTGAAGGCGCCTTCGCCATGCCAATCAACCACCTGGTATTGGCCGCTATCCAGCTCGCGTTGATCGCCGTCGTTTTGGGGATCAACCCGAACCAGGTAGTCGAGACCCTAGGTTCGAACCCTGATTCGGAGACCCCGGCAAGGCCGTCCCCCGGTCCCATTGAAGTCTAGACTCCTGAAATAGCGAGAATCAGATGAACCGCGTGCGTCTCTCGCTCACAATCGTCGTAGCTCTTGTGGCGAGCGCCTTAACGGTGCGTCCCGCTGCCTCGCAGCCCTCCGGACCAACGCAGCAAGCCTGGACGGCAGGTTGGCCAGCCCCGCAGCAGCGGCGAGGGCGTCGCGGCGGGGAGGACGGCGTCTACAAGGCCGCCATCGAGCCGCACTGGCTGGGCGATTCGAGCCAGTTCTGGTACCGCAACGACCTCCGAGGCGGGCAGATCGAATACGTCCTTATCGACGCAGCGAAGAACACCCGCCAGCCGGCATTCGATCATCAGCGGCTGGCTGACGCCTTGAGTGCGGCTACCGGAGGGGCAGTCGCGCCCGACCGACTCGATCTGGAAAGGCTGGCGTTGTCGCCAGAACTGAAAGAAGCGATCTTCGATTTCGACAGCGAACATTTCACCTGCGATTTAGACCACTATGAACTCCGCCAGCTCGATAAGACCGAGTCGTCTGAGGAGGAACGTTCCCGCCGCAGGCGAGGTCCGAGCGGCAATAGGGGGGACCGAGCCAAGTCTCCGGACGGCCGATGGACCGCCTCCGTGCGAGATCACAACCTGGTGCTGCAGCATTCGGAGGGGGACGAAGAGACCCAACTCACCGACGACGGTGTCGAGTCCTGCCGCTACGGCATGCTCAGCTGGTCGCCCGATTCGAAGCGTCTCGCGGCGTTTGAGATCACGCCGGGCGACGACAAGCAGGTGCACCTGCTCGAGTCCTCTCCCAAGGGCGGGGGTCGCGCCGTGCTTCACAGCCGTGGCTACCCACTGCCGGGCGACCGGATGTCGTCGTTCGAACTGAGTCTCTTTGATCCAGAAACCGGCGACCACACCAAGCCGGCGGTCGACGTCATCGACTTCGGCTGGCCCCGGCTCGAGTGGCGGCCCGACGGCAAGAGTCTCGTCTACACGCACGTGGACCGGGGGCATCAGCGGCTCAGAGTCATGAAGATTGACTCGCACACCGGCGAGCCGTTGACGGTTGTCGACGAGAAGTCCGAGACCTTCATCTGGACCGCCCACACGGAGAATCTGCGGCTCGACCTCGTGAACTGGCTGGAAGACTCTGAAGAGGTGATCTACGTGTCGGAGGCCGACGGCTGGCGCCACCTGTACCTCTACGACGCGTCCACGGGCGAGCTAAAGAATCAGATCACGCAGGGCGAGTACGTCGTGCGTGGTATAGACCGCATCGACGAGCAGAGCCGGCAGATCTGGTTCTCGGCCAGCGGCAAGAACCCGGGCCAAGACCCGTACTTCCTGCACCACTACCGGGCCGACTTCGACGGGACGAATCTCGTCGCGCTGACCGAGGGCGACGGCGACCACCGGGTGCAGTACTCTCCGGATAGAGGCTACCTCATTGACACCTACAGCCGGGTCGACTCGCCGCCGGTGCACGAGCTAAGAAGCTGCGCCGACGGCTTGCTGGTCCGGAAGCTCGAGGAGGCGGATATCTCGGAGTTGGCCGAGAAGGGCTGGAGGCCGCTCGAGGTGTTCCACACCAAGGGGCGTGATGGCGTCACCGATATCTGGGGCGTCATCAGCCTGCCGAAAGACTTCGATCCGTCGAAGACCTACCCGGTGATCGAGTCGATCTACGCCGGGCCTCAGGGGGCATTCGTTCCCAAGTCGTTCAGCGTGCGCAACCGCTACGGGTCGATTGCCGACCTCGGATTTGTGGTCGTGCAGATTGACGGAATGGGGACCGCCAACCGCAGCAAAGCGTTCCATGACGTGTGCTGGCACGACCTGAAAGACGCCGGGTTCCCGGATCGGATCAGTTGGATGAAGGCCGCGGCCAAGGGCCGGCCGTACATGGACCTCAGCCGTGTGGGGGTCTACGGCGGCTCGGCCGGCGGCCAAAACGCGACTGGGGCCCTGCTGTTCCACCCCGATTTCTACAAAGTGGGCGCGTCGGGTTGCGGTTGCCACGACAACCGAATGGACAAAGCCTCCTGGAACGAACAGTGGATGGGCTACCCAGTGGGGCCGCAGTACGCGGAGTGTTCAAACATCGACAACGCCCACCGTCTTGAGGGCAAGCTCATGCTGATTGTTGGTGAGATGGACGACAACGTGCCCCCCGAATCGACCTACCGCTTGGTCGATGCATTGATCAGGGCCGACAAGGATTTCGACTTTGTTCTTGTGCCTGGCGCCGGGCACGGAATGGGAGGGGGGTACGGGTACCGGCGGATGCAGGAATTCCTCGTCGAACACCTAATCGACAACGCCGAACAGGGTCCGTCCACGTCGGAATCTGCCGAACCGACGACTGCCGGAGTCAACACGGCGGAATCAGACACCCAGGGTGACGGGGCTATTTAGCTGCCAAGCGGCCCGCGTGATCTGCCTCACCCGGTGTGTGGACGAATCTGCCAAGGTTGCCGCGGAAACGTGGCCCGTGCTATAATTGAGCACTCCGGCGGTCCCCCGAAGCCCAGCTTCTTCGGGGGCTCAGACTCATGCATTTCTGAGCCGACGTCTGCAACCGGAGCGCGGTAATATTCCAGCCGCCGCGCCCCCACGGTTGGACGTTGTTTGGCAAGGCGGCCATTAAGTACAGGGTCTCGATTTGCGGAATGAAGAGCAAACCTAGCCTCGCCGATTACATCTACTCGGACGTCGCTGCCAGCTTGGCGGAGAACGGAGAGCCGCCTTGCCGGCTTACCCTTTCGTCGATTGCGTCGCACTACGGTGTGAGCCTCAGCCCTGTTCGCACGGCCGTAGAACGGCTGGTGTCGGACAAGCTTCTCAAGACGTTCGACAACGGCCGTCTCGCCATTGGGAGCAGGAAGAGTCTGCCGAAGGCCGCCGCGTTCAAGAACGTCGCGCCGCCGGTCAACCACGAGAAGGTCATTCAGGCGGACGTCATCCGGCGGAGCCTGCTCGGCGAAGAGGGCTTCCTGCGAGAGAATTGGTCGGCCGAGCGTTATGGCATCGGCCGCACCGCTCTGCGTCCAATACTAAGCCGACTGGCGGGCCAGGGACTGATTGAGCGGGTTCCGCGTCGTGGTTGGAAGATCCGCCCCTTCGACAAAGACGACCTGTGCGCGTTCATCAGCATCCGCGAGCTGCTCGAGCTAGAGGCCCTGCGGTTGGCCAGGCCCACTCTGAAGAAGGACCGTCTGCAAGAACTGCTAAAGGCCAATCAGACTGCGGACTTGATGAGCCCACAGTCGCTGGACAACAATCTTCATCAGTACTGGATCTCGAACTGCGGCAACCCCTACATCAAGCGGTTTTTTAGCCTCGAAGCGGTTTACTACCGCACGCTCTTTGACTACGCGGCGCCCGAAGCGTCTGTGGTTGAGCAGATGGCCGACCAGCACTGCCGGGTGCTGGAAGCTCTGATCAACGACAATTTCCGGGTGGCGAAGGACGCACTCAAGGAGCACATCCAAGCGCAGAAGCCGATTACCCAGGCCCTTATTGATCAGCTGCAGGAGTCGCACAACGCCGCGAAGGAAAGCGCCTGACATCTGCCCGGGCACGACATTTGCCAGGGCACTAAGTCCTCGGTCACGGTCCTGAGTCACGGTCCTGAGTCACGGTCCTGAGTCACGGTCCTGAGTCACGCCGGCGTCCTGAGGCATGCCGGCAGTCGTTCGGGACGGACCGCGTCGTAGCAGTCGAGTTTGGCAAACCGCCGGATGGCGGCCGGCATGCCTACTGCCGTGAAGCCCGGGTGGCCGGTAGCCGGAAAGGGACCGCCGTGATTCATAGCCGGCGAAACAGCGACCCCCGTTGGCATCTTGTCGTTCAGAAGTCTGCCGGCCTTGCGCCTGAGCACGGTCATCAGACTCGAAGAGAGTTGGTCGTCGCTCCCGTCGGTCGCCGAGTAGATGCACGCGGTCAGGCTCCCTTCGATCGCCCTAGCGATCGAAACCGCTTGCTCTTCGTCTGCCGCCACGACCGCTAGCGTGGCCGGTCCGAACGCCTCGCTTTGCAGCGCCGAGGGCGAGGCCAGGAACGTCTCGCCTGTGCAACTCAGCAAGGTGTTCTGATAGCGGTACCCAGGGGCGTCGAGCCTTGCCCCTCCTGTGACGACCGACGCGCCCGCCGCCGCGAGCGCCGCGACCGAACGCTCGAGGGAGCGGAGTGTCGCAATGCTCAGCAGCACACCCGGCTCGCGGTCGGCCATGGCGGTCGAGACTTCGCTCAGCCAGTGGTCGCAGTCGTCGCCCGCGACCAGTACACACAGGTTGGGGCAGGTGCAGAACTGACCGGTTCCTAGCAGGCAGCTGCCGGCTAGCTCCTGGGCCAGCTTCGAGCCCTCCTCACGCAGGGCGCCAGGGAGGAAGAACACCGGGTTGACGCTCGACATCTCCAGGTAGGCGAGCACCCCTCCCGCTTCCGCGGCCGCCTTCAGCTTCATGCCACTCGGCCGGCTGCCGGTGAATGAGATGGCTGAAAGCCGTTGGTCCCCAACCATCCGCAGCCCGTCGTCCGGGCCCATTCCGTAGAGCAGCTGGACGGTCGCGTCGGGCAGGCCGGCCTCGGACGCGGCGGCGTGGGCCAGCTCGGCCAGCATCCGCGTTGTGCCGGGATGGTCGGGGTGCGCCTTGGCGATCACTGGGTTCCCCGCCGCGATGGCGGCGGCAAAGTCACCGCCGGAGATCGCATTGAACGCGAACGGGAAGTTGTTGGGGCCGAAGATCATTACCGGGCCGAGCGGCCCGTAGCACGTGTGCAGGTCGGACGATTCGTCGTGCACAGGCTCCCGCCATACGCCGGATCGTGCAGCGGCGGCGGCCTGCCTTAGTTGGCCATTCGTACGCGGGACCTCGACCTCAAGCAGACGCGGGCTTACCGGCAGGCCGGTCTCGCGCGAGGCCAGCTCGGAGAGATCCTGCGCGGCGTCGTCGATTTTTTGGGCGTAGGACTCGAGGAACTCAGCGATCGAGTCGGGCGGCGTCAGATCAAGCTCTTCGGCTGCTGCTGCGGAGGCCGTTAGGGCTAGGTCGCAATCAACCCAATCGCTGATCGGGAACTTTTCGTCTAGCGACTCACCCGTGTTGGGATCGTGCGCCGAGAATTCGCCAACCGCGTTGGCCGGCCGCCACTCGCGGCCTACAAGCACTGGATGCATAACGCCTGCTACTACCCTTCCGAATCCTGGATTCAACGCGCCAAAGCGGCGTCGCCCCGCGACGAGACCGTGGTTGGTCTCGTTTCAATGGCGTCCCGAATGATCTTCAATATCGCCGCACGCTCGGCGCCCACAAGAGGCAGTCGGGGGGCACGCACCACTTCTGACCCGTACCCGCACTCGACGTTGGCGAGCTTGATGTACTGGACCAGCTTCGGGTGGGTGTCGAGGTGCAGCAGCGGCGTGTACCACTGGTAGACGAGCAGGGCCTCTTCCCAGCGGCCGGCCTGAACCAGGTCCCAAAGCAGGCGGTTTTCGGCCGGGAACGCATTCACAAGACCGGAAACCCAGCCTTCCGCTCCGAGGATCAAGCTCTCGAGAACTAGGTCGTCCACGCCGCAAAGAAGCGTGTACCGGTCGCCGCAGCGGTTGCGGATGTCGGTGATGCGGCGGGTGTTCTCCGACGATTCTTTAATCGCCACGAACTTCGGCTCGTCCGACATCTCGTCGAACATCTCCGGCGTGATGTCGATGCTGTAGCTTATCGGGTTGTTGTAGCACATGATCGGCAGATCGATCGCGGAAGCCACCGTCCGGAAGTGGGCGATTGTTTCCTTGGCGTCCGACTTGTAGACCATCGCCGGCAGCAGCATGAGCCCATCGGCGCCCACTTCTTGGGCCGTTTGAGAGTAGGCACACGCCATCGAAGTAGTATACTCGGCCACCCCGGTCAGCACCGGCACGCGGCCGCCAACGAGCTCGACCGTCGCCTTCAGCAAGTCGACCTTCTCTTGTCGGTCGAGCGAGCAGTTCTCGCCGACCGTGCCCAGCATGATGATGCCGTGCACGCCGGCGTCCAGCAGGGCGCTAACATGCGACAACGTCGCCTCGACATCCATCGACTCGTCATCACGAAACTGCGTGGTGACCGCCGGGTAGACCCCGGTCCAAAGATTCGCCATTATCTTCCGCTCCTAAAATCACTTGACGGACGCTAAGCCTGTACCTCACACGCTCTATCACTATGGGCGGCGTGGGCCGATACCTGTAGTGCGACTCCCGCCGCAGCGGAGGACGTGAATTGTTGGGGTTGGACTGCCCGGCCGGCTGGACGCGCTACTGCAGCTCAAAAATCTCGCCGTCGGCACGGTTGCACAACGCCTTCCAGGCAAGATCCGGGTCGATGTCGTAGCTCACCAGAGTCACCGAACCATCGCACAACGCGACGTTGAATCCGCCGGCGTGGGCGGAGCCGAACTGGTCGCAGTCGCCACAGACGTACCCGCCGCGGCCGTCGGGCGCTAGCTCGATTGGGTCGTCGTTCTTTGGTGGGTTGTTCGCAAAACGCACGCCTTCCCATTGGGCGCCCTGGATCCAAGCGAAGTTGTCTCCGTGCGACTTACCCTCGTAGAGGTTGCCGGGCACGTATTTTTCGCCAAGCAGCATCGTCTTCGAAGTGCCGTCCGTAATGTGTCGAGGCGCTACCAGAGGGTTCTTTAACGCAGTCTTCGCCGCCTTCGCGGTAGGGTCTTGCGAAACGATAACTCCCGTGTGGATGTACTTTCTGTCGTAGGGAGTTGCTCCCCTGTAGGGCGTGAGGCTCTTAGACTGCAGAGAATTCCCCACCGTATCGGTGTCGCCGCCGTTGCCAACGTAGTCGTTCAGCAGCCCTCCGGTGGGGTACCAGACAGTCGTAAATGTGGGGGTCCGACGGCTGGGGCAGAATATCGAGGTGGGGCCGTTGCGGAGCACGACTAGGTCGTTTGCGTCGCTCCACAAGGCGTTCTCTTCGAGGTAGGGCATGGTCTGATACATCCAACCCCAGGCCTGCTTCCCGAGTGTCGCGGGCCGACCGTTTTCCATGGTCCGGTCGACATGGTAGATCTGATTGTGCCCAGCGGTTGGGAAGCGGGTCAGGGTATCGACATGCAGCAGGCAAGCCAGAGCCCACTGCTTCATCTGATTCTTACACTGTGTTCGTCGCGCGGACTCCCTGGCCGCCTGCACAGCCGGCAGCAGCAGCGCGATTAGAACGCCGATAATCGCTATCACCACCAGAAGTTCGACGAGAGTAAACCCAGGGCTCCGGCTCGAAAGCCTGCGTAGTCCCCAAACACGTTTCGAAGCGACATCCCTACCCATTGCACTTCCCATCGGTTTTGCGGTCCATTCGATTGTGTCCGCGCAGGCACGCACGAGCGCCGTACGCTTAACGATTCGCCTTCGCCTTCTCTTCAAGCTCGTTGATCTCCGTTTCGCTTGCTTCCCGGGTGTAGCCGTCAAGGGTGACCAGCATCCGCTTGCCATCAACGCCCACCTTCTCATACGCGACAACGGTATCGGGCGGCGCCGTGGCGAGATTCAGCCCCCACACCACAACGAACTTCTCGCCGTCGCGTTTCGAAGTGAGGTACTCTGCCGGGTTGCTGGAAACCGGCGCGTAGATTGCTTCAAGTTCGCTGTAGTCCTTAGGTGGGCGTCCTAATTGCCTGGCGGCGTTCCTGTAGGTGGTCACGACGCCGCGCAGCATATCGCCGTCGCTGGCATCGGGGACTTTTCCGCCACCGCCGCTTTCGTTGCACCCCGCGAGCGCCGCAAGGGTCGCTAAGCAGAGCAGCAGGGCAGAAACACTAAATGCGGTTGTCGTTGAACGGCCGATCACAAATTGCCTCCTGGCTGGTCCAGTTGGCCGGCACGCATCGGTCGATGCCGGTGAACGGGCTTCTCTACCCGCGTGCCGTGAGTTTACCCAATGCCTGGACCGACTGCAATGGATTGTGCACAAAAACATTAACAGCTGCGCAGAGAGCCAACGCGGTCGGACGTCGTGGTGCGGGAGAATCGCCCAGGGAGTGGGTGGTGTTTCCGCGAACGTGCGCCGGGCTTTTACCGGGAGAGCTCGTATTGCAGGGTGTCTTTGCTCGGCCGGTGCTGCGTGAGCGCCCCGTCCGGCCAACGGACTTCAATGCCCTCGATGCGGCCGGTCTTTCCCAGGCCAAAATAGAGCACGGCCGGCTGCTGGGAGAGGTAACCGCCGCCGGCAGAAATCTCTGCTGTCTGCGTCCAGCCATCCGAGCGACGCACGGTCACCATGGATCCGACGCCAGTCGAGTTTCCGGGCGGGCCCTTCAAGCGAACCGACGCCAAGCGGACGTCTTTCGGCGGTTGGTTCTCGAAAGCCAAGCCTTCACCGCTGTTCACCGCAACGACAAGGTCGGGCCAGTTGTCCCCGCTGAAGTCGGTGGCCACAACCGCCTTCGCGTCGACTGGAGCGACCAGTCCACTTGCCGCCGGCGGCGCCGAGGTAAGCGTCCCGGCTCGATCCCCCATCAGAAGGAGCGACAGGCCTCCATCCCAGCGCCCGATCTCGCGTCTTGGTGCGAATGAATTCTGCGCGAGGTAGCAGTCGGCATAACCGTCTCCGTTGAAGTCACTGAGCACCACCCCAGTACTGGGGGCAACCTGGGCTGGCGTCGGCAGATCTTCAATAACAAATCGGCCTCGCCCGTCGTTGCGGAGCAAAACACTCCGTGAGGTGTTTGCTTCGACTTTAATCGCTTTGGCCATTTCGTCTTCCCCTAGCATCTCAGTGAGCGACGCCTCGGCGTACTCGCTAAATGTTGGGTAGGCGGCCTCGATAAACGGGACAGCGCGTTCCAGCACCGGTTTGCTGCGGGTCGGGACCAATTTGCCGCCGTTGGCGTGCACGCCTTCCACGGCAAGCATCGAGCCGTCGCCATTGAAGTCGCCATAGAAGAGGCACGCGGGGCGTTCGGGCGTCGGCTGGTATTCCGTGTTGGCTCCCAAATTCGTGACGACGTAGTCGATGTCGCGATCTCCGTCGAGGTCGCGGCCGGCGACTGCATTCCACCAGCCTTTTAGGTTGGCTAGTCCGGACTCCGCCGTTGCGTCCCGCAGCTGTCCCTTCTCGTTGATGTGCACCTTGATGGGACCCCACTCGTGAGTCACCAGCAGATCGATCCAGCCATCTCCGTTGACGTCGGTCCACAAGCCGCATGTTACGAGCCCGGACTTGAGCAGCTGTGGCGCAGCGCTAGCGGTAGCGTCAGTGAACCGGCCTCCTTCGTTTCGGAGCAGCCGACTATTGGGGGTGGTCGGGTGACTGCCAGGGACGCATCGGCCGCCAACGAACAGGTCGAGGTCACCGTCTTGGTCGAAATCGGCGGCCGCGATTGCCGCATTGCTGTCCCGAAGATCGGGCAGGGTTCCTTCGGGCGCTGGCGTAAATCCACCGGACCCGTCATTTAAATACAACGCGTCGACGTAGGACGCGGCTTCTGCTTCAGATTCGACGCCCCCGCTCACGATGTAGAGGTCGTTGTCGTTGTCGCCGTCCGCGTCGAAGATCAACGCATTGAGGCCCTCTCTAGCACCCTCGGGGTCCGACCAGACGGGGAAGAGTCCGCCTTCGGCCGCCCACTCGCCCTGCTTTTTGTTGAGCAAAACGGACCCGGCTATGCCGCGGCAGCCGCCCAGAAAAAGGTCGTCGAGGCCATTCCCGCTGATGTCGCCGCAGGCAAGGCAAGGGCCCAGTCGCGACAGCCTAGTGGGGAGCAAGGGTTGGCTCTCAAAGTCGTCGAACTCGCTCTCCAGGTGGAGCAGTCCAGGCACAGCGGTCGACTTGACAAACATGGTTGGATGAGCCGCGGGCTTCTCGGGCCTGTTGGGCACGCCGGACGGCTCTTGGATTGTCAGCAGCTGGTTGGGTTGAACGCTCGCAAAGGTCTGAGTGTGCCCGCTCGGCCATTCGACGCTGAGTTCGTCGACTAGCTTTGCGGTCCCCAAACCAAAGTGGATGGTCGGGTCGCTTGACGACATAAACCCGCGCGCGAGCGACAGCCGTCTCGCCATCTCGACCTCTCCGCACTTCAGACGCACGACGGCGCCGATTCCAGACCGGTTGCTGGCTTGGCCCTCGAACTTGATCCGCAGGGCGCCGCCCTCCTGCCCGTCGTTCCGGCAGACGGTGACCATTTCGTTGAAGTTGTTCACGACGAGATCAAGGTCGCCGTCGTTGTCGAGGTCGCCGAACGCCGCGCCGAAACCAACGCCCACTTGGTCGAGGCCCCATTCGGATTCGACGCGGCGGAAACGCAGTCCGCCCAGGTTCTGGAAGGCCAAGTTCTTTTCTTTGAGTGTGTCCTGGCGGTCCCAGAAGTCGTTGTAGGCGTCGGAGTTCATCGGCCCCATTTTCATGGCCGACATCTTTAGGTCGCTGTTGCCCCAGTCGCGGCTCATCCCGTTGGTAAAGTGCACGTCCACGTTGCCGTCCTGGTCGAGGTCGACCATCCGCACCGACCATGTCCAGTTGGTGCTCACCATCCCGGTTAGATACGCCACCTCGAGCATGCGGTCGCACCCAGCGTTGAGGAAGACCGCGTTCCGCATGTACTGACGCGGGGTCGGTGACTCGAGGAACCAGCCGTCGTCCTGAATGTCGCCCATGGTCGTCTTCGCACGCTGGTGCGTGTCGGAAGACATGTCGGTGCCGATCAGGTCGAACAATCCGTCGTTGTTCAGGTCGCCTGAGTCGCACCCCATCGAGAACCAAGGTGTGTGAGGCAGCACGTTTGCGGCCGTATCCGTGAAGGTGCCGTCGTGGTTGTTGCGGTACAAACGGTCGGGGCCGTAGAAGTCGTTCGCAACATAGATGTCGGGCCAGCGGTCGTTGTCGTAGTCCCACCAGACAACCCCGAGCCCCTTGTGGTTGCCATCGATGCCGGCCTGTTCAGATACGTCCGTGAAGCCCTGCTCGCCGTCGTTCCGGTAGAGCCGGTCGAACTGCCCCGACTCGACTATCCCGTAGCCGCCGTCGGGGAAGCGGATGGTGTCGTGGTACTGACGATACCGATCGGGCACGTGAGGGACTCCACGGCGGTCGTACTTCACGCGGTACTCCACTTCCCGGTCCGGCGGGATGTGGTTGGTTAGCAGAAAAAGATCGAGGTCGCCGTCGCGGTCGTAATCTTCAAAGGCCGCCATCGCACTCGACCCGCTGTAGGCGAGTCCGTATCCCGCGGCGTCCTCGGTAAATCTGCCAGCCCCGTCGTTGATGTAGAGCGCATTGGGGCAATCGAACCCGCAAACGTAGAGGTCCAGATCGCCGTCGTTGTCGATGTCGACGAACGTCGCGCCGGTGGTCCACAGATCACCCGTCGTGAGGATGCCGGCTTCAACCGTAACATCCTGAAACCGGAAGGCACCCAGGTTCCTGTAGAGCCGCCCGCCGTCGGTGGATCTCGGGAGGAAAACGTCCACCAAGCCGTCACCGTCGTAATCCGCCATGGCCACGCCGCACCCGGTCGTGTTGTTACGGAGTTGGCCGGAACGCCGGCTCCATTTGTGAAAGAAATCGATCCCGATGGCTTTCGGATCCAGTGAAGTGAACAGCGTAGTGTTCGCACCTGTGCTACGCACGGCGAGTGGGCCCGCGGCAAGCGACTCTCTATCGCCGTCAGCGGCCGATGCGAAGGATCCAGTCAGTGCAACTGCGAGTGCAACCGCGGGCAGCCAGCTCTTCCGAAAACAATGCATGACAAAGCGACGAGCGGTCATCAGGCGTAGCTCCTGGGTTGTCGGGTTTTCGATCATTCGTTCGCCCATTGGTCCATCCAGCGCCCGGCGACAGGCGAGTCCTCTCTCGCCTACTTTACACCACTAGGCCTCGCTATTTTGAGCAAAGACGGCCGGTCGCCAGACTCGCCACTCGCGGTGCGCACTCCCGCCGTATGCCCCAATGTTCCTCTATTCGAGTCGCGTTCGGCGGCTTTCGGAAGGTGATAGAAACTTGCTCGCGCCCCGCGACCTCAGGTGACAAGGAGTGATTCAGTCACGGCACTCAACAGCAGATGAGGCCAGCGAAGCTCGGAGTCATTCCGTGGTTCTGTGTGAGGATTCCTTGTGAAAAATGGTCAACCATTTCGTGGGAAATCTGCTTGACTGACCCCGCTGCTTTTTTTATTCTGCACGCAATGTCACGTTTTGGCGGGCGTTGACGAGTTGATCTCACCTTCAGGTCGGCATCCTTGATTACCCGCTGGGCGACGGCATGCCTCATCGATTAGTACCCCGGAGACTGCATACCATGTGGCGCCGATTTGCCGTGTTGGGTCTTGTTTACGGAGGATGCCTAGGCGCCGTGGTTCAGGCGCAGGTGCTGGAACTCGGGCTCGACGGCGTCGCTTGGGAAACGCCAAACGACACGGGTCCGCTGCTCTACAAGGAGGTAGCCGAGTCGGATCTCGTTTCCGTTAAGGCGAAGATCTCTAGTCAGACCTCCGGCTTCTGGTCTCAAGCCGGCGTTATCGCCCGGCTGCCTAACCCCGTCGATCAGGCGGCCGCCCAAGAGAATTGGCAGGCGGCCTGGAGCTTCCGACCTCTGGAAGAAGGCACGTGGGACCTGCAGCACAATATGGCTAGCGCCGGTATTGAAACCGAGGTGGGGCAAACCGGACTCGACAGTGCTGACCTTACTTACGTCCGGCTCGACAACCTCGGTTCGGGCGAATTCCAGGCGTTCTTTGGTAGTGGCACGGACGATTCCATTAGTTGGACCGCGCTGGCAGGGACCCAGACTAACGCCAGTCTGATCGGTCAGACGCTGCAGGTGGGGGTGGCCGGCGGGGCCATCGGAGCACTCCCCGAAGCGGTTGCGCTGTTCGACTGGGTTGAGATTGAGACCACCGGCGATACGTTCCGTGATGACTTCGACTACACACGCGACTTCGTCGCCGACGGCCTTCCCAGCCCTGGGATCTGGGATGGCTTGCTAAACGGTTCAGCAGGTGGAGTCAATGTTCAGACCGGCGACATCGGGCAGTGCGTGGTCTGCAACTGGAACGTCAATGGGTCGGGCGACTTTGCCAACGCTGCCAACTGGCTAGACGACCTGGGCGCCGCCATTCGATTCGCGCCGAACCGGAGCGCTTCGCAGGTCGTCTTCGGCGAAGTCGCCGCGGCGGGTCCGGCGGTTGTCTTCGTAAACAAGGACATGACCGTCGAACAGCTGACATTCGACAACACGTCGAACAGCTACGTGCTGGGCGGCGGTGGTTCCATTTCTTTCGACTCGGAGGGCGTCGCGGGTGCGATCAATGTCCTCGCCGGAACTCACCAGATTCAGGTTGATCTCGCACTGTTGACCGATGTGACGGCGACCGCCGCGGCGGGAGCGTCCCTCGACATCAACGCCCTGGTCTCACTAAACGGCAACACGCTGACCGTAACCGGCGACGGCGTAATCAATCTAAACAACGGCGTCGTTCTGGTGGACGGAGGCGGGATCGTCAACAGCGGGGCGATCGCCGGGCTCACGGCGGCAGACGGAGACTACTCACAGACCAGTGAGGGCAGCCTGCTCTACACTTTGGGCAAGAGCAGCGAGATCGGGATTGCAGGCGTGGCCGAATTGGGCGGGGCCCTCGAACTCTCTCTCGCCGAAGGGTTCTTCGCGACCCCCGGAGCGACCTACACCCTGCTGACCGCCGACAGCGTCGTTGACAACGGCCTTGTTCTGTCCGGGGATGGCGCGGGCCAGTTCGACCTCATGGTCAACGGCACGTCCGTCTCGGTCGTTGCTATGTCAATCCCAGAGCCCGCGGGCCTTGTCTTGTCGATTGGTGCTTTCTTGGCCGTGTGCTGCGTTTACCGGTGTCGCCTTGGCCGGCCTGCATTTGCGTCGGCCCGGGTGGCGAGTTTGTTCGCTGTCACGATGGTCCTCGCGACCTCGTCGGTCTTAGCGGATACGCTGACGCTCGGCCCAATGGACCAGGACGCAACCTACCGCGACGACTTCAACTCTACCTTCGACTACTTCACCGCCAATGGTGGAGTTCCAACAGGTACATTCGCCTCATCTCTCGGGGGCACAGCGTCCTGGACCGCAACTCACAACGCGCAGTTCGGCACCGATGGAAGTTTCCCGTCGGCGTTCGTTGCTAACGGCGTTGACGGTATGGGCGATCCTAAGCCGGGCCTTCTAGTCATTGAAGACCTTGCGTTCCACGTTAACACAGACGAAGCACTAGGCGTCGGTTTCGAGGGAAATAAGAACAACGCGCCCATGCTGTTCGCCAATGTCGACGCGGGCGACAACTTCGAGGCAACCATCAAGATCGAACAGCAGACCTCTGGTTTCTGGTCCTACTCGCCGATTGTTGCACGCCTTTCGGGACCCCCTGTGGGCCTTGGGACCGGTGACACACTCGACCCAACGGAGGCATTCATCACCGCCGGAAACTTCCGCACGACGGCAGATGACCCGCTGACCGAGGATGTGGACGAATCGCTGAACATGGCAACCCTTGTCCAGAATGTCGGTGATCTCAACGGCGACGGAAACTTGCAAGAAGAGGAGGGGCAGGCCGCCTTCACGCTCGATGAGTTCCCGTTGTATCTCAAGCTCACAAAGAGGGCGGCCCAGTTTACCACGAGCACGTCGACTGACGGCGTGACTTTTACCGACCAAGTTGCGGTCATCAATCCGCTGCTTAACAGCCCTGGCAGCCTGCTGGAAATAGGCCCCTCATTTATGATGTTCCAGGGTGGGGAGTTCGGGCAGACGGAACTCGACTTCTTCGAGATCACAGTGCAGAAGCAGCAGCGGTTCACCGACGCGACCTGGTCGCCCGCCGGCGCCACCGCCAACGGCAACTGGAATAGTGGCGGCAACTGGTCTTCGCTCACGGCCCCGGGACAGGTCCCCGACGCCAATTCGGTAAACGTGGTGCTTGGGGGAGCCAATGCAGGCGCCGGAGCTGTGACAGTCTACAACAATGCGGATGTCGCGATCCGCTCTTTGGCCTTCACCAGCGCTGACACCTACGCAATTTCTGGACTCGGCAGCATCACGCTTGAGCCGGACGCCCTGTCCGACACGGACACCGACGCCACGTTTATCAGCGTTGAGGCAGGCGCCCATGAGATCCAGGTGCCAGTTGTGCTGAGCTCGTCGGCGGCCAGCGACAACCGAGTGCTTGTTGTGCCCGGATCAACGCTCGACTTCGACAACCAGCTCGACCTTAATGGGAAAACGCTGTCGGTCGAGGGTGGTGGCGTTGTGAACGTCAACAATAATATCGACACCGGGACCACCGGCGAGTTAATCGTGAGCGGAGCCGTGCTGGGCGGCAGTGGACGCGTCAACGGCGACGTTGGCAGCACCGGCGGCGCCGTCGCTCCGGGGCAGGGGGTCGGCACGCTGACCGTCGACGGCGACTACACCCAGGACGGGGCCGCCTCGCTGTTCATCGAGCTAGCGGGAGAGTCCGTCGGGCAGTTTGACGTCCTCGACGTGCTCGGTGCGGCGATCCTGGACGGCGTACTGAATATCGAATACGCAAACGGCTACCTGCCAACCGCCGCGGACATCGGCGCCACTTGGGAGGTGCTAACAGCGGGTTCTGTGAACAACGCCGCTGGCATCGAGCTCGACAGCAGTGACGCTTCGTTCTACTCGTTGAGCGCAACGGCGAGTTCGCTGATCCTCACGCTCACGGCGGAGCCCGTGCTCGGACTGGTAGGCGACTACAACGACGATGGTGTCGTCGACGCCGCCGACTACACCGTCTACCGCGACGCGGCTGGTTCGGCAACCTCTCTGCCCAACCGCGGTCCCGGTCTAAGCGGTGTGGTTGGTGTTGGAGACTACACAGCGTGGCAGACCAACTACGGTGCGACCACCGCTCCAGGGAGTGGGGTCGAGGCGGTCCCCGAACCGATTGGGGCGGCAGTCGTAGCGATGCTTGCACTATCCGCTGCGTGTGCAACGTCGAGCAGCAGGCAACGCTTTGGCCGGCGAACGGGTGTCGAGTGATTTCTTTGGGGCATTCCGGCTGACGGCGCGTTGACAGACGCGCCGTCAGCTGTGTTTCTAGCCTTTGCACCGATTGACCCGCTCGAAGCCTTGCCGTGTCTTTTCCCCGCGTTGACCATCTGTTCAAGCCTCTTTTGGTCTCGGCGGTTTTAGTTTGTGTGGCGCCTGTCGTGGCTGATGCACAGGGGGTAGGGGCAGAGCGAGTCGCGGAGTTTGGCTTTTCGAACTTCGCAAGCGAAGGCGTGACCGGGATCAGCTCCGCGCCCGGGAGGCCGAACGATCTCTTCGTCAGCGTGCTCGACGGTCGCATTTTGCGGGTCGACCTGACCGACCAGTCGGTGAGCACATTCGCGACCATCCCGAACGTTTACACCAGTTTCGGTTTCACCGGCCTTCTCGGGTTCACGTTCGCGCCCGACTACCCGACCAGCGGACGACTTTTCGTCCACACAGCTGACGATCCTTCGCCGACGGCCGGGGTCGACCACCGGACCTACGTCCGGCAGTACACCGTTTCAGACCCGTTGTCCGCGACTCCTGCGCTTGGGGGCGGCGTCGACATCCTGCGGGTCGACCAGCCGCTCAACGATCACAACGGCGGATTCCTGGGCTTCAAACCGGGCGACGACAATAATCTGTGGATTGGCTTGGGCGACGGCGGCAACAATGGCGCCAACCCAGATCCCCTGCGGACGGGACAGGACAACACTGACCTGCTCGGGTCAATTCTTCGCGTCGACGTGACCCGCGACGACTTTCCTGCCGATCCTCTCCGCAGCTACGGAATCCCGGCAGACAACCCTTACGCGGTGAGTGGCGGCGCGCCGGAGGTTTGGAGCTACGGGCTGCGTTCGCCCTGGGGGGCGAGCTTCGACCGGGACAACGGCGACTTCTACTTCGGCGATGTGGGCCAGGTCACTCGGGAAGAGGTCAACTTTGAGCGGTCCGACGCGGCCGGCGGCGCCAACTATGGTTGGCGGGTCAACGAGGGCGACGCCCCAGCGCCCTTCACGCAGCACCCAGGCGACCCTTCTCCGGACGATCCGTCCCTGGTCAGTCCGGTGTACGACTACGTCCACACCGGGGGCTACGGCGGCGGCAACTCACAGCCCTTTACCGGCCGTTCGATTACGGGTGGCGTCGTCTACCGCGGCCCAATCGAAGAGCTGCAAGGCGCGTACGTTTTTGGGGATTGGTCGAGCCGGCAGGTGTGGGCCATGCAGATCGACCGCGACGCCAACAGCGGGCGGGGAGCGGTTGTTCCCGGGTCGCAAATAAACCTTGCCGAGACCTTCGGCCGCTCAGCCGTCTACGGAGACGCAGGCGGGTTTGGCGACGGGGTGACGGCTTTCGGTGAGGACTTGGCTGGCAACGTGTACTTTGCTGAGCTGGACGGGGACCTCTACAAGATCTGCGCAGATTGCGGGCCCGGCTTGCCCAACCCCGACCCGCCGCCGGACGGCCCGCGGGGCCCGCTGGAGCCGCTCGCCCCATTGTCGGATTCATTTGACGCCTCGCACGATTACAAGAGCGGGGCAGTCGACCCGGCCGGTATCTGGACCGGCACACACAACGCCGGTTTTGGCGGTCCGTTCGATTCGAACGCGTCGAACGCCGGCGAGCTGACGGTAGGGATGGAGCCGCTCGGTTGGGAGGGCGGCGGCGCCGATACCGCGCCGTTCTTATTCCGAGAAGTCAACGCTGCAGACCTGATGGAAGTCCGAGTGCGGATCTCCAACCAAACACGAGGGAACTGGTCCTCGGCAGGCATCCTGGTGCGACTGGCAGGGGCTGTTGATGACGACGCGTCGAACGATCAGTTCCTGTCGGCCCACTCCTTCCGCGTGGGCAGCGAGAGTGATCCCGGCGACAACCTTCAAACGTCCAACGTTATCGAGGGCGGCGAAGGCGAGACGACGCAGCCAGTCGGCCACGATCTGGAGTACATCAGGCTCGTGCACAATGGGGGCGGGGACTTCGACGTTTTCACCTCCGAAGACGGCAGCGACTGGACCCTGCGGGATGAGCTCTCTAACCCGAATCTGGCGGAAGGGGTTCTCGAGGTCGGCCTCTGGGCAGGCTCTTACGGCGGTGGTTTTGAAGGGGGTGAGGCCTTGTTCGATTGGGCCGAGATCGTTCTAGGTGTGCCGGCCGGAGATTATAATGAAGACGGGCGGATCGACGCCGCCGACTACGTTGTCTGGCGCGATTCCGAGGGAACCTCGGTAGCGGCTTGGTCCGGAGCCGATGGCAACGGCGACGGGCTCGTCACGATGGCCGACTACGACGTCTGGCGCACCAATTACGGCGCTGTCGTCGTCGACCCCTTTGAGGCGCCCACCGTCGAGGATATCCCCGAGCACCACTCGGCAACGCTGGTGGCAATCGCGATGATCTTCTTAGTTGGGATTAGGCGGCTATCACCGCCGTTTCTTCTCCGCTGATTTGACGCCACAACCGGCAGCGACTTAACCGCAAGTTTTTCCACCCGACTGCTCACGCCGCCCCGTATGACAAGATTCGCCCACCACAGCATTGTTCTGCTGGCTTGCAGCTGCGCCTGCTGGGGCGTCCTCGTGGGCGGGCCCGCCGCGGCCACATGCGGCGATTGGCTGGCCCACGGCCCCACAGACGAGGCTCAAGAGGGCGAGAAGTCACGACCGAACGACGGCCATTCAGGAGCGAAGCAAGGACGGCCGACTACCCCACACGGTTGCGCGGGACCGTCGTGCGGGGGGAGGCGTTTGCCGCCTCATTCGGCGACGCCGACACCACCGCCTACTCCGCGCGAAATTAGTTCGGCGCAATTGGCGCTGCTTACAGCCGATGCCCCTGGGGCTCCAGGCCCACGAAATTGGATTGCGGCCTGCTCGCGTTTGCATTCTCTCAAGGGCTTCTTCCCTCTGCCGGATCCTCCCCCACGTTTCTCCTGACGTGGCTTGGGCTCGACAAGATCCTCACCGACTCGCCAGATAGGCGGCTGCGCCGTTCAGTGGCGACTTGAAGGGATCGCTTGGACTGTCTCGCGCGGTGCAGCGCGCAACGCCGTCGCTCCCCCAGGCCTTCATCGCAGGCTTGTGCGTCACGATGGTCAGACCAGGAGAATAATGGTGGCTAAGTCGTCTCCCCAGGAGGGCATGCAGCCCGTCCGAAAGAAGCCGTACGTACGTTCAGTCAGTGGCCGTATGCGAGTGCTTCTCTACTTTATCTTCGGCCTAGTCGCCGTGCTGGCGGCCAATTCCGCCTACCTATCTTCGGTAACGGCAATGGAGTGGTTTACCGGCGAGACCTACCAAGACTACTTCTATCAGTACATGTTCCTGGCTCATTTGGTCATGGGGCTCGTGCTTATCACGCCGTTCTTGATATTTGGCGTCCGGCACATGCTCGCCGCGAAAGACCGGAAGAACCGCCGCGCGGTCCGGATTGGCTACGCATTGTTCGGCGTTTGTGTCGCCGTACTGGTGAGTGGGCTGCTGTTGATGCGTCTGGGGGGATTCGACCTTCGTGACCCGTCCGCCCGTCAAACGATCTATTGGATGCACGTGGCGTGTCCGCTGGTAGCGGGCTGGCTCTATTGGCTCCACCGACTGGCGGGCCCACGAATCAAATGGAGGATCGGCGGCGCCTACCTTGGCGCGGTGGCCACGGCGGTTCTTGCTATGCTCTGGCTGCAGGCCCAGGACCCGCGTGAGTGGCACGCCCTGGGACCCGAATCCGGCGTGAAGTACTTCGAGCCGTCGCTGGCCCGAACCTCGACCGGGGACTTTATCCCGGCCGAGAATCTGATGAACGACGAGTACTGCAAGACCTGCCACGCCGACGTACACGCCCAGTGGTCCGACAGCGTGCACCGCTTCAGCTCGTTCAACAACCCCCCCTACCTGGCGAGCGTCACGGAGACGCGGAAGGTCTCGATGGAGCGGGATCAGTCGGTGCAGGCCTCTCGGTGGTGCGCCGGATGCCACGACCCGGTGCCATTCTTCAGCGGGGCATTCGACGACCCGAATTTTGACGCATTGAAGCACCCCACCTCTCAGGCCGGCATCACATGCACCGTGTGCCACGCCATAACGAATGTCAACAGCAACCGCGGAAACGCCGACTACACCATCGAGTCTCCGCTGCACTACCCGTTTGCTTCAAGTGAGAACCGCGCGCTGCAGTGGGTCAACCAGCAGCTAATCAAGGCGAAGCCAGCGTTTCACAAGAAGACCTTCCTGAAGGACTTCCACTCCACCGCGGAGTTCTGCTCGACCTGCCACAAGGTGCACCTGCCAGGCGAGCTGACAAAGTACAAGGAATTCCTCCGCGGCCAGAACCACTACGACCCGTACCTGCTGAGCGGCGTATCGGGGCACGGCATCCGCAGCTTCTACTACCCGCCAAAGGCGCAGCCCAACTGCAACAACTGCCACATGCCGGCCCAGCCGTCGGACGATTTCGGCGCAAAGCAGATCGCAGGCGCCGACGGGCTGAACGTGCACAACCACCTCTTCCCATCGGCAAACACCGGAATCGCCTGGCTGCGCGACAAGCCGGACATTGTGCGGGCTCACCAGGATTTTCTGGACGGCGTAATGCGGGTCGACATCTTCGGTGTCCGAGAGGGTGGCGAGATTGATGGACAGCTCACGGCGCCCATCCGCCCGGCGGCTCCGGTCCTGGTTCCTGGAAACCGCTACCTCGTGGAAGCCGTCATCCGCACACTGAAGATGGGGCACCTATTCACGCAGGGCACGGTCGACTCTAACGAGATCTGGCTCGACGTGGTCGTCAAGTCGGGCGACCGGATCATCGGCCGCAGCGGCGCCATGAACCCGGACCTTGGCAATGAAGTGGACCCGTGGTCGCACTTCGTGAACGTTTTCGTCATCGACAAGGACGGCAACCGAATTGACCGCCGAAACGCGCAGGATATCTTCACTCCGCTCTACAACAATCAGATCCCGCCCGGCGCAGGTCAGACCGTGCACTACGAATTGGAAGTCCCCAGCGGTGTGAGCGAGCAGCTGGTCGTGGAAGTGAAGCTGATGTACCGTAAATTCGACCAGCGCTACATGGACTTTGTCGCCCGCTCAAACGAAGAACTGGGCGCGAACATCCGCGGACACGAGCCTGGCAAGCCCTACGTCAACAACCTGCCGGTCACGGTGCTCGCCTCGGACAGCGTGGTTTTCGCTGTCGACGATGCGGAAGAGCCGCCTGAGAATGGTGATCGCGACATACCTACCTGGCAGCGATGGAACGATTACGGCATCGGTCTGCTGCTCAAGGGCAGGGCCGAGCTCCGGCAGGCGGAAGAGGCGTTTAAGCACGTGGAGGAACTCAACCGCTGGGACGGCCCGATGAATCTCGCGCGGGTCTACACCGCAGAAGGACGGCTCGATGACGCGGTTGCCGCGTTACAAAGGGCGGACGCTTTCCGCGACGCCGAAGGCTTCCCTCGTTGGACCTGGGCTTGGCAGAGCGGCGCCGTGAACCGCCAGCAGGGACGCCTCGTCGAAGCGATTCAAAACCTCCGCAGCGCCCTGGAAGACAGCACGGCTGTAATGCAGCAGCGACAGTTCGACTTCAGTCTTGATTACGAAGTCATCAATCTCCTGGGGCAGACTCAGTTTGACCTGGGCCGGCTCCGAGCCCGACAGGGTCGGACGGACGAAGCTCACGAGGCCTGGACCGAAGCAGTGGCGACCTTCCAGAGAACCCTCGCGATAGATTCCGAAAACTTTACTGCCCACCACAACCTCCAGCTCTTGCACGCAGAGCTTGGCGAGCCAGAGAAGGCGGCGGAGCACGCCGGTCTGCACCTGAGGTACAAGATGGACGACAACGCCAAGGGCCGGGCCGAGCGACTCGCACGCGAGAAGTACCCCGCGGCCAACCACGCTGCGGAAGCAGTCGTTAAGTATTCCTTAAGCCGAGACGGCGCCCCGGGGCTCGCCCAGACGGACGCCAACGCCGAAAGCGCAAAAGAATCGGATCAGATTGCACTCGAAGACGCGCCCGCGGGAGGTGGACAATGAAGTCACAGCATGAGTTGGACCCCGGAGCCCCCTCGGAGGCGGACGAGCAGAGCGATGCGGCTATCGCCGTGGCGCTCAAGCGTTCGCTCCTGGTGTTGAGTGTCGCGGCCGCGGCCGTCTTGGTGGCGGTTTTCCTCGGCAACCGTACGGAGCCGGTTGTCGTGACCGAGAGTGAGCTCTCGACGGTCGAGGTGCGCGAAGCCCCGATGGTGGATCCACCGTCGGTCAGATTCACGGACATTTCCGGTCAGCTTGGTCAAGGATTCGTCCACCGTAACGCGGCAGAGGGCGATAAGCTTCTGCCCGAGACTATGGGCGGAGGGTGCGCCTTCCTAGACTTTGACAATGATGGCGATCAGGACCTACTGCTGGTGAACAGCCTCAGCCACTGGCCATGGGACGACGCCCCGCAGGCTGAACCATCGGCGGGGGGGGCGCTGTTCGCGAATGATGGCGCCGGCCGCTTCTCCGACGTGACAGCGGGGTCGGGCCTCGAACAGCCGCTGTACGGGATGGGCGTCGCCGTTGGAGACTACGACAACGACGGTTTGGTCGACGTTTTTCTCAGCGCCGTTGGCCGCGACCGTTTGCTGCACAACGAAGGCGGCGGAAAATTCCGCGACGTTACCGACGAGGCTGGCGTTAGCGGCGGCGGCCGCGACTGGGGCACCGGTTGCGGTTGGTGCGACTACGACAACGACGGCGACCTCGACCTGTTCGTCTGCAACTACCTGAACTGGAGTCGTGAATTCGATGCGGCGCAGGACTTCCAGCTCGTTGGCGGCGGACGCGCGTACGGCCGTCCCCAGAACTTTGAGGGCGTTTTCCCGTTCCTCTACCGCAACGACGGCGATGGGCGTTTTACCGAGGTAGCCGAATCTGCAGGCCTGCAAGTGCGCAACGCGGCAACCAATGTGCCGGTCGCGAAATCACTCGGGGTGACCTTCGTCGACGCCGACGAGGACGGTTGGATCGACGTGATTGTCGCCAACGACACTGTGCAGAACTTCCTGTTCCACAACATGCAGGATGGGACCTTCCGTGAAGTGGCTATTGACGCGGGCATCGCGTTCGACATGAACGGCGCCGCCCGTGGCGCAATGGGCATCGACGTCGCGCGATTCCGCGACAACGGCGCCCTGGGCATCGCCATCGGGAACTTTTCCAACGAGATGACCGCTCTGTACGTTTCGTACAAGGGAGAGATGCAGTTTATGGACGAAGCGGTCTCAACCGGACTTGGCCCCAATTCGCGACTGGAGCTCAGTTTCGGGTTGTTCTTCTTTGACTGCGACCTGGACGGGCGGCTCGATATCTTCACCGCCAATGGGCACCTGGAAGAAGAGATCAACCGCGTGCAGCCGAGTCAGCACTACGAGCAGAGCCCCCATCTGTTCTGGAACTGCGGTGCGGAGCACGACACCGAGTTCGTCACAATCGGCGCATCCTCGGCAGGCGAAGATCTGCTCCGGCCGATGGTGGGGCGTGGTGCCGCGTTCGCAGACATCGACTCCGACGGCGATCTCGATCTCGTCATAACCGCCATCGGCGGCGCGGCGAGGCTAGTGCGTAACGACCAAGAACTCGAAAACGACTGGATCCGGTTCCGGTTAACCGGTTCCACGAGCAACCGCGACGCCATCGGGGCCTGGATCCGTATCGATTTGGAGGATCGAACCATCGAACGGCAAGTGATGCCGACCCGCAGCTACCTCTCCCAGGTTGAACTCCCGGTAACCATCGGCCTAGGTCGGGACGCCAAAGTGAAATCCATGTCTGTCCAGTGGCCCGATGGGGCGCCGCAGGTGGTTCCCTTCGACGGTGTCAACCAACTTTACGACGTCCGGCAGCTTCCGGCTTCTGGCGGTTAGCTTCCGTGCCAGTCGCTCACGCGTCACAGGGGATCGTGGAAACACACACTCGTGGCAATAAGTGGATTGCGAGTTTCTCCACCAGTCCGGCAAGCCGCTCCCAGAGCCCGGTTCGCGACGGCGAGTTGATACTTGAGCGCCGCTTGCCCGTAATAACGGCGAAGATTTATTTGCCCGACGGGTCCTCTTTTGCTATGCTCCCGAAATGCCATTGTGCACCATGTGCATTTGAGGGCGTGTTTCGTTGCTGCGGACGGAGAGCGACAGCAGCGTCTCAAGCTCGCCGTAGCGGCACTTTGCTCGACCAGTGACATGCAGTCAAACCGCCAGGGCGAGGAGGGCGCGACCGTCCGGTTCGAGGCCAACGAGCGCGCCGGCATCGGCCGGAGCTGTCGGGTTCAGGTGACTAGGTAGGAACAGGCGTCGTAGTTCAGTCTAACCAAAGGTCAGCAAATGCCCGCCGCGATTTCTACTACGGCAGTATGGTCCCTGGTAGCAGTTCTGCTGCTTGTGTCGAACGATGCCTGTTCAGCCGGAACGCCTGTCTTGACGCCTCCCCCCGCATCCTTCTTTGACCTCGTCGGGGAGCGGGATCGGGATGCGGCAAGGAACTTCTACGCCAAGTACGCTTCCGCCAACGGGCTGCCGATCGTCGCGTCTGAGGAGGTTGCGGACCAAGCTCTTGTGAGAGCGTGCGAGATAGTCGACGCAATGCTTGCGGGGCGACCCGATATTCTGGAGCAGATGGTCGATAACGGCATGTACCTCATCATCATCGGCAAGGACCAGGTGTACACCGATATGCCGGAAAACCGGCACGTTCGTGACAAAGATTTCATGAACGAGCGCGTGCGCGGCACTGGCGGCAAGCCGACGAGTTTTGGCGAAGAGAACCTCCTTTCTCTCGCCCTCGATCGGTACGACGACGAGAGCATTGCCGTGCACGAGTTCAGCCACACCATTGACGGAACCCTGCGTTCGCTAGATTCAGACTGGAGGGATCGTCTGCAATCGGTCTACCGCAGTGTTTGCGACCAAGGCAAGTACGTCGGCGCCTACGCCCGCGGCAATCCCGGGGAATACTGGGCCGAGGCCGTGCAGGCCTACTTCGACTGCAACCGCGTGAACAATTGGAACCATGGGCCGGTGGGTACTCGCGAGGTTCTGCGGACCTACGATCCCGAGGGGTACGAGTTGGTGCGATCGACCTTTCAACTCGAGCCGGAGAGCGTCTGGCGCTACTCGTTCCTCCAATCGCACCCCGTGGTGATTTCCCCACCCCAACGATTCAAGATTCCGGGCTACTACACAAAGTTCTCTTGGGCGCGTGAGTTCTGCGTTGTTGGCAATGCCGTCAGCGACGAAGCCCTGCTGAAGGTCAACGACACCGTCAGGAAGATGTTTGCGTATCGCCACGACCTGCTTAAGACGCTGATCAACGACGACGCCAAGCTTGTGGTGCTCGGCGAAAACGAGCGGCTAGCTGATTTGCCTGAGTGGGCGGAATTTGAAGCGGCGGGCGCTTCGCCAGGCGATCGCCAGGCAGACTACCTGCCGGCGACCGCGACCTTGGTGGTTCCAAGCGACGCCGCGGTGAAACCAGCCGGCGAGATCTCTGGAATTGGGAACCCTGTAGTGTACTCGATGGCCAAGGCGTTCTATGGGCAAGTCGCGGTCCGGGCGATCGATCCAAACTGGGAGAACCGCGGACGCGACGTCCAGCAGTATGAACTCAACGTGCGGCGACTCGACGAGCGGTTCGGCAAGGAAGTGCGCGACGCCCGGGCGAACGCTCTCAAGGCCGGCCTTTGGTCAGGAACCGCCGCTTCTAGCAGCGATGCAGACTACTTGGCGTCCGGAGTCGTGGCCTACTTTGACGCCGGCGGTTCGACCCACCCGGCGCCGAGCAGAGAGGAGCTGCAAGGTTACGATCCAGCGCTGCACACGATTGTTCACGAAACCATGGCGTATGAAGGGCGTGTCGACTGGCGGTTTCACGCTGACCAACCGTAGGAGTCGATACATGCTGTTTGCGATAGCTTGCGAGAGACGCTGCCGCCATTTAAGCGTTGTCCCGCTGCTGACTACGGCGCTCCTCTGCCCGGGGATGCCCGCGGTGGCTGCTGTCGAGGCGCCGCCCTCCGATTTTGAACTGGAGTGGAACAGCGGCCACGTCACCAGCCTAAGGCGCCGCGACGATGCGTTTGACACCCCGTACCTGCGGGCCGGATCGCGACTAGGCGACGTGGTTCTCCGCTATCGCGACGAGAGCGGACCTTGGATCGAGGCGTCAACTCGGGGCGCCCAACGGCAGACCCAAGCATCCGCCTCTGGCGCCGGTGCTCGGGTCGCTAGCTACCGGATCACAAGAGACGGCAAACCCGCACTCGAAATCGGAATCGAAACAGAGGTGTCGCGACACGCCGTTACCCTGCGGGCGACGGTCAAGAACCTCGCAGGCGAACAGGTCGAGATTGGAGACCTGGCGGTCCCACTTCCGATGAACACGCAATTCCAGCGTGGCTCGTCTACCTCTTCGGTGCTCAAGCACAGCTTTGTCTCGGGGCACGGATCATTCTTCTACTGGATGAGGTCGAACAGCGTCGGCCCCTACCTGTTGATGACTCCCTCAGACGACACTTCGTTGGAGTACTGGACCGCGGGCAGGCGAGACAACGACGCCTATGAGTACTGGGTCTACGCGCACTCGCGCGCAGCGGGGGAGGAGGCCTCGCATCACGGAGGGACCTGGCGCCAGCCGCACACTGCGTGCCGGCTTGACCCACTCGGAGGGGACCGAGATTCCAGCACTTATTCATTTCGATTTGAGTGGGTCGAGGACCACAGCGCCGTGCGAGACGCTCTCTACGCCAATGGGTTGGTCGACGTCCAGGTAGCGCCCGGAATGACGATCCCGTCTGATCTCGACGCGGAGCTTGCGCTGCGCAGCCGGGTGGACATCAAGAGCATCGTCGCGGAGTATCCCGAGCAGACGAACATTACCGAGCTCCCTTCAAACGGCGACTACAAGCGGTTCCGTGTGCGTTTTCACAAGCTCGGTGAGAACCGACTCACCGTGAATTACGGCGACAATCGCCACGTACATCTCGAGTACTTTTCTACCGAACCCCTTGAAAAGCTGATCAAGAAACGAGGCCGATTCATCGCCGGTTGCCAGCACCTCGCCTCCGAAAAGTGGTACAACGGACTGCTTTCAGAGTGGAACATGGAGTCCGCCACGCTCCTCGGCCCCGACAACTACGACAAGATTAAAGGGTGGCGAATTTACGAGGTCTCGTGCGACGATCCCGGGCTGTGCAAACCGGCGTTTCTCGCGGCCAAGAATTCCCTAATCCCGCGGCAGGAAGAAGTCAGAGCGCTCGATGAATACATCGAGCACTTTGTATGGGGGAGGCTGCAGAGGACGACCAAGGAGTCCCACTCCTACGGGATTTACGGCATCCCCGATTGGAAACAGAACCGCGACAGCAACGATCCTGGATCCAAGGGGAAGTTGCACCTGTGGCGCACCTACGACTATCCGCACGTCGTGCTTATCTACTACCACATGCACCTGCTCGCCCGTGATCACCCCGAGATCGAAACGAAGCTCTCGTCGGACGAGTACTTGGAGCGCGCCTACGGTACGGCGAGGGCGATGTTCACTGTGCCCTGGAGCATCGTCGAGTGGTCGGGTTACACCACCGGCTACTACAACGAACTCGTGCTCGTCGATCTGATAGACGCGCTCGAGGCCGCGGGCAAGACGTCGGAGAGTGATCTGCTGCGGCAATGCTGGGAGGCGAAAGTGCGTTTCTTTGTCGGTGGCAAGGCCGACTGGTTCCAGTCCGAGTACGCGTTCGACTCGACCGGATTTGAGTCGACGCATGCACTGGCTAAGTACGCGTTGTCACGTGTCTCCAGTGGAGTAGACTTGGATTCACTGGGGTACACCGCGGACCAGGCCCGGGATTTCATGGATGCTCAGATGCAGGCCAATCTCTTCTGCAGAGGGGTAATTGAGCCGGCCTACTACTATCTTGGCAGCGATTACCGCGGTCGCGGCGGAGACGCCTACACGCTCAGCTACATGTCGCAGATGGGAGGCTGGGCCGTGCTCGATTACGGGCTCTGCTATGCGGAACACCCGTCGGATTACTTGCGTCTCGGGTACGCGTCGGTATTGAGCTCGTGGGCTCTCATGAATACCGGCACCGAGGAATCCAACTACGGGTATTGGTTCCCCGGTAAAGAGAATGACGGCGGCGCGGGCGGAGGCTTCGAGCCCGCCATCAGTGGCAAGACTTGGCTCGAGCAGCCTCATCACCGAGGCTCGTGGTACTACGCCTGCGAAATCGATCTCGGCTACTGCGCGGCGTTGCGGGCCGCGCGAACCATCCTGTCGGACGATCCGGTATTTGGAAGAATCTGCTTTGGTGGCAGCGCCTCGAACGCTACGGATGACGCGATTGGCGTCGTTCCGCGCGACGGTGTGCGTCGCCGGTTCAGCGCGCTTATCGGAGGCCGTGCGTTCCACCTGGAGCTGAAGCAAAACCGGTTTGCAAAGGCGCAGGCGATCCTGGTCAAGCCCGAACTCTCACGCATCAGTTTTCGTGTAGAAGCAGACGCCCCGGATTCGCGGCGAATACAGATTCTCTTTTGCCCGCCTGCACCGGGCGTGTGGGTCGTCGGAGCCCAGGGAGGTTCAAGCAAGAAAGTCGTGGTCCCTAACCACCGGCCCATCGACATAGCCGTAGAGGTCGATGTGTCGTCAGGGCAGTGGATTACCATCGCGCGGGAGGGCTAATTGATCCTCGCGAGGCGAATGTATCCGTTCCGCGAAACGCATCTTCTCGCTCGGCCGCTAGCAAGTCAAGCTTTGGCTTTCTCGATTCGGGAGGAAGATTGGCCTGCTATCGAAAACCTGATCCAGCGGTTATGAAGGCCTCAACTGCCCGCAGTGCCAGGAGACTGAAGGATGAGTTTGAAGCGAAGAAGTCGTCAAAGCCCGGAGCAGGTCGTGAAGAAGCTGCGGGACGCGGACGCGATGTTGAATGCCGGCAAGGACTTGGCGGCGGTGCTGTAGGCGCTGGAAGTCAGCGAGTCGACGCTGGAGCGTTGGCGTAAGCAGTACGGCGGGATGAAGTCGGAGGAGGCGGTTCGGCTGAAGAAGCTGGAAGACGAGAACCGCCGCCTGAAGCAGCTGGTGGCGGACCTTTCGCTTGACAACCAGGCGCTGAAGATCGTCGCGGAGGGAAACTTCTGAGCCCTTCCCGGAAGCGAGCGGCGGTGGCCAAGCTGCGTGAGCAGCTGGGCCTCTCCGAGCGGAGGGCGTGCCGCGCGATCGGCCAGCCGCGTTCGAGTCAGCGTTATGAGTCGAAGCCACGGAGCGATGAGCCCCAGCTGCTGAAGCGGATGCTGCAGCTGGCGCGTAGGCGGCCGCGGTTCGGCTACCGCCGCATCGCGGCGTTGTTGCGAGCGGACGACTTCCGGGCGAGCGAATCTCGCATCCTCCGTCTGTGGCGTCGGGAGGGGCTGAAAGTGCTGCAGAAGAAGCAAAAACGCCGCCGACTGGGCGTTGCCGAGAACGGCTGCGACCGCCAGCAGGCGACGCACAAGAACCACGTCTGGGCGTGGGACTTCGCGTTTGACAAGACGGCCAGCGGAACGCAGCTGAAGTGGCTGTCGATCGTCGATGAGTACACGCGGGAGTGCGTGACGCTCAAGTGCGATCGCAGCATCACGAGCGAGGACGTCATCGACCGACGACCTCGAGGTTATGAGGCGATTTCTAACCAGCCGTGGAACTGCTCATTTCTCGGCAAAACCAGGGGGAAACCTGCTTTCGCAGCAAGTGAGAGTCTATCAAACCGTATCAAGGATTGTCAGGTATTTCGGTACAGGCGGCCTTAATCCGGTACAAACGGTACGCGGAGTCAGGCCCCAAGCTTGGCTATTCCGGCCGTTGCGAATTCTTTGAAAGCCATACGGGGAATGATGCTTGAAGCCAGCGTCATTGCTGAGAGAATCAAGCGACATCAGGGGTTCGGAAAGATTGTCACCCCAGTTTCCCGGGGAATCTCGCCAGGATGGTTGCTTGATGAAGGATTGGTTTATGCCGCTGTTGTTTCTGCTGGCGCGTTCTGACGAAGACCAGCTCCGGCGGCAGATCCTGTTCTTGAAGGCCGAGCTTGAGATGACCCAGGCGCGCGTCCCGCAAAGCCGTATCTTCCTTTCGAACGAGGAAAGAGAGCGTTTGTTGGGGCTGGGGGACGGCATCGGCTCGGACGTGCTGAAGCTGGTTTCGATCGTGCACCCCCGAACGTACCAGCGTTGGCGTGAGCGGAGAAGCCAAGGGCAGCCCCCGGCCAAAAAGATGGGCCGCAAGGGCACTCCCGAGAACCTGCGGCAGATCGTTATTCGACTTGCTACCCAAACTGGCTGGGGGTACGGTCGGATTGTCGGCGAGCTGAAGAAGCTCCGCATCCAGTCTGTTGGTCGCACGACGGTGCGGACGATCCTCAAAGAGGAGGGCGTCTCGCCCAGCCCGAAGCGGGGCAGGGGGACGTGGGACGAGCTCATCAAGATCCACGCCGAAACCTTTTGGCAGGTCGATTTCTTCTCGAAGATGGTGGTCACTCCAACAGGGCTACGGCAGGCGTATGTGCTGGTGTTTCTGAACATCCAATCTCGACGTGTGATCTGTTCGCCGGCAACCTACAAGGCGGATGATAAATGGATGGTCGAGCAGGCCGAATCGATGCTGGAACAAGCCAAGGGGATGGAGTTGCCAGTACGCTACCTATTTCGCGATCAGGACTTCAAGTACAGCAAGCGGTTCGATCGAGTCTTTTCGGAAGCAGGCGTTGCCGTTGAGCCAACGGCTCCCCGGGCTCCGACTCATAACGCGTTTGTGGAACGCTGGATCCAGAGCGTCAAGTATGAAGGCCTGAACCGCTTCATCGCCTGCGGCTTGAATCACCTCGATTACTTGGTTTCCGAATTCGTGGACTATTATCACGAACTTCGCCCTCATCAGAGGAAAGACAACAAGCCGCTTCTTGGGGACTGGTCCGATACGGACGATCCTCCGAGCAGCGGCGACGAAGTGGTCTGCCGGGAGCGGCTCGGCGGGGTGCTGAAGTGCTACGAAAGGAAAGCTGCCTGACGAAGCTGCCGAGGCAAGTCGAATAGCCGCGGCGCGAAGATTCGCGGCACGACTCCATGCGCCGTTGATAGAGCGGCGGTGATTCGCGACGGGCGTCGCTCCAAGAGCCGTTCAACGCGGTTCTCGACCTTGAATCAATGGGCTGGATCGTTGTACAACCTTCTCGAACACGACGCCCCGGAGGCGACTTACGCCGTTAACCCTCTGAGTTGGTTAGCGGTTTGTACTTGCAGTTTGGTCGCCTTGAGGATTTTGGGCGGTGTGGCG